>CAZGJQ010000064.1:0-11068 GCA_964525815.1 uncultured Oscillospiraceae bacterium | reverse complement strand
AATAGATAAAAAATTATATAAAACTTCGTTGATTAACAATAGAAGATACTTAGGAAATAAATATAAATTGCTGCCATTTATTGCAGGTGTGGTGCAAGAGGAGTGCCCCGATATTGAATCGGTAGCGGATATTTTTGCAGGAACAGGTGCAGTATCGTCTGCTTTTACATATAAAACAATTATAACAAACGATTTAATGTATAGCAATTACATTTGTAATTTCGCATGGTTTGGTCACCAAGAATACGACACTCAAAAGATTATAGATTATGTAATGAAGTATAATTCGATAGATGAATATAAAGTAAATTATATGACTAAAAACTTCTCAGATACTTATTTTAGTAAAAAAGATTGTTCTAAAATTGGTGTCATTAGAGAAGATATTGAAGAAAATTATAAAAGTGCAAATTTGAATGAGAGAGAACGTGCAATTTTAATTACTTCTCTCTTGTATGCAATGGATAAAATAGCAAAAACTTGTGGGCATTATGATGCATATAGAAAAGGGGAAATTTTTGATTCGTCATTAGAACTATTTGTTCCTTTAGCAGAGGTTTATAACAAGGCAAATAACCAGTGCTTTAACTTAGACGCGAACGAACTTGTAAAAGACATTGTTGCAGACTTAGTTTACATTGACCCTCCTTACAATTCTCGCCAATATTGTGATGCGTATCACTTGCTTGAAAATGTAGCGAAATGGGAAAAACCTAAAGTTTTTGGTGTTGCAAAGAAGATGGATAGAACTTCAATAAAAAGCAAATATTGCACTCAAAGTGCAACTGAAGCTTTTGAAGAACTCATCAAAAATATAAATGCTAAGTATATTTTGTTTTCATATAACAATATGTCAACTAAAGGAAACGGACGCTCTAACGCAAAAATATCTGACGAAGATATTATGCGAATTTTAGAAGAAAAAGGAACTGTCAAGGTCTTTTCTGAAAACTATAAAGCGTTTACAACAGGCAAGTCAAACAGAACAGATAATGCAGAAAGATTATTCCTATGTACCTGCAGAAAAGAGGCTTGATTATATGATTCAATCACCTCTTAATTACACAGGCGGTAAATATAAATTGCTACCACAGATATTACCACTTTTCCCTAAAAATATAGATACATTTGTTGATTTGTTTTGCGGCGGGTGTAATGTAGGGGTTAATATTACTGCTAATAAAGTGATTTATAACGACTTAAATGAGCATTTATTGTATCTATACAACACTTTCAAGAACTTAGACAAAGAATCTACTTTTGAATGGATTTATCAAATTATAGATAAATACGAACTTTCACTGGTTAGAAAAAACAGTTATGATTTTTATGGCTGTGAGAGTGCAAAAGGTCTTGGCGAATATAATAAAGAAAATTTCTTGAAATTACGTGCTGATTTTAATACTAAGACAAGCTATGACTACTATTACTACATTATGCTTTATGTAATGATTGTATATGCGTTTAATAATCAAATAAGATTTAATACTAAAGGCGAATTTAACTTACCTGTTGGCAAAAGAGATTTCAATAAAAAAATGGCTGACAAACTATCCGAGTTCATTGATGTTATAAAAAATCAAAATAGTAGTTTTACCTGCAAAGATTTCAGAGAGTTCGATATTTCAAGTTTAGATAGTAACGATTTTGTATACTTAGATCCCCCATATTTAATTACTTGTGCAACATATAACGAACAAGGCGGTTGGACAAATGAAACCGAAAAAGATTTACTTTTATTTATAGATAATATTCACGAAAACAACATTAGATTTGCTTTATCAAATGTCCTTAGGAGCAAGGGAAAAGAAAACACCATTTTAATGAATTGGCTTAAAAAAAATGCTGATAAGTATAAACCGATACGACTGAATTATAGCTATTCTAATTCAAATTATCAAACAAAAGATAAAGAATCTTCCAGTGAAGAAGTATTAATTATAAATTATTAGGAGGGATTGACTTGGCTACTATACCATATAAAAGCTTTTGTTGGAGCTTAGGCACAACAAGTTTTAGGACTAAAAACTTTAATAAAACTATCGAAGAGCAACTTGCCCTCCTGAATGAATTTTGGAGTTTAACAGAAAATCAGAATTCACAATGGTCAGGCAATAATGAACTACAATCAAGATATTATGATTTTATGCATTCAAAAGGATTTGTTGAAGGAAATGCTGGTAACAAGCCTAAAGATGCCCGTGAAAAAACATCTGGTTTGGTTGATATAGGACTGATTGATGATGGAAGAAAACTCACTGAAGTTGGATTAGCTTTGCTAACCATAAGTGCAACAAATGATTTTTCTACTGATAATTTCTTTCAAATACCCAAAGACAGTTATGTGTACTTGAAACAACTACTTAAAACTTATAATAATATTAATGGTGAAACTGTAAGACCTTTTATTGTTTTACTTCATGTGCTTTCAAGAGTAGGTTATTTGTCTTTAGATGAATATACATATTTATTACCATTATGTACAAATCCAATCTATACCGCTCAAATTGTTCGAGATATAGGGTTATCCCGAATTGATGAGAGATTAACGATAGATGACATCATAATAAATAGGCTTATGGATATGGGAAACTATCGAACAGCATTAGCTTTGTTGATTAATAATGAAGTTGATGAGGCTTTATTGTGTGAAATAGGCTTGAATCGAAAGAGCAGAAACTATGATAAGGTTTATTTGCCTTTATATCACCATTTACATTCGGTTTATGTAAATGGTGATATAGAAGCATTACCCCTTGTGTATACCGCAACAAGAGACGTCAAAATCGGGAAATGGTGGAGAAGCTATATCTTTAACACAACATCTGAAACTTCTATTAGCAGAACACCAAATGCTTGTAAAAAGAATACATTATTTGATAGTGTTACAAATGAAAATGAATTCAAAGAAGCGTTTTTCAAAATAATGCACTTGTTTAAAGCAAAAGCAACTCTTGCAGACTATCTTGACCTTAACAGAAGATATATTAAAACAACGGATGTCGTCTTATTTGAAGATAATAATGTTAAATTAGATATAGTACCTAAACACTTTTTTAACTCTGTTGCAGATGAACTATATGCAGAAGCATACACACAAAGTGATTTGCTTTTTGCAAATTGTACTCTTGAAGAAATATCTGATTACCTTGTTGTTGACGCTCCAGCGGTTATTAACGGTGTTAATGCAGAACTTGGAACAAATGTAACAACTATTGATGAAGCTCGTGTTGTACTTGAAGATAATCGTTACACAAGACTACAACACTTAATAGACAGTAAGTTTACAGATGAAAGCATTTTAACATTATTAGATTGCTTCGAACGTCGCAATGATACAGAAATAAGAAATATGGTTACAGATAATGCTGATGTGCCTACAATTTTTGAGTATGTATTAGGCATTTTATGGTACAAAACAAGCGAAAGACAAGGCAAGCTGCTTGACTACTTAAAACTATCACTTGACGCAGATTTGCTACCTAAAACACACGCAGCAGGTGGCGAAGCAGATATAGTATATGAATATGCTGAAACAGAACATTACCCTGCTCATACTTTGCTTTTAGAAGCGACTCTTGCTGATAGTACAAACCAACGCAGAATGGAAATGGAACCCGTATCAAGACACTTAGGCAATCACTTAATCAGAATGGGAAATAGTAATAGTTATTGTGTTTTTGCTACTAATTTTCTTAATATAAATGTAATTGCTGATTTTAGAGGAAGAAAGTATATGCCTTATTATGATTCGCAAGATCATACAAATAGCGTTACGGGTATGAAGATTATTCCATTACAAACTTCTGAACTTAAGAAAATTGTAATAAACCAAAGAAAGTATAAAGAATTATACACTATTTTTGAGCAGGCATACAATTCAACGTTGCCACCACATGAGTGGTATGATGATTATACTATTAACATATAATGCAACACCCATCAAGTGGTTGCAAAATTTTAACCTCAAATTATTAACGATAATTCATAACTAACAAAACGACTTCCGTTCAATCAAGAATGGAAGTCGTTTTTGTCATACACAAGCCCAAAATCCTTATTTCAAGCCATTCTCAAGGCATAAAACAAAAGAACCTACCGATTTCTCGATAAGTTCTTTGTATCCTACAAGTAGTAGGGTTTTGGTGCGGATGACAGGACTTGAACCTGCAAGCTTGCGCACTGGTTTCTAAGACCAGCGTGTCTGCCATTCCACCACATCCGCATATGCTTTATTTGCTTCGGTTGTACCTGCGAATCTCGGAGATAAGCTCATCCGACAGAATGCGGATTCTAAGCAGATCCTCGTCATGCACCCAAGCCAAATAAATATTGTATTCTATCATGTATACGCCACTCGCCGTAACGGCATAAATCCGTGCACTATCCAGCTCCGGAAGGAAAAAATCCTCCGTTTTATTGAAATGCGCAAGTGCTTCGTCCGTATTTTTTAGAAGGTGAACACAAGCGTTCTTTACCTTTTCGCTATTCTGTCCGGCACCAAAAACACCGCCGCCCTTTGAATGGACAAGATCAACGGTTCCGTCAGCATAGCAGGAAAGCGTTGTAAAGCGCTCGCCTTCCTCCATAGTGCTGAAATTAAAGTCGCAGAGCATTGCATGGACAGAGCAGTTCCTCAGCTCTTCGAGCCTGTTTATCTCGTTTCCTACGGATTCAAGAGTTTTTCTTCTTATTTCAAGATATGAATCAAATGCGCGACCTTTTTTTGCGAATCGTTCCAATAACCCCTTCATTCGCCGACATCCGTTCTGTTAAGTATTCTAAAGATTTCAAGATGATATTTTATCACATGGCGTTATTTTTGTCAACTGTTTACTAAAGAGAAAAAACAGGATATAATAGTAAAAAGCACACAGAAAGGAAATAAATAATGGAAATAAAAGAAATATTTAAAAGGGTGGATCTTACATTGCTGTCTATAATGTCAAGTGAGAAGCAAATTGCGGAGCTGTGTGAAAAGGCCGTTGAGCTCGAAGCAGCCTCGGTATGCGTTCCGCCTTGTTATGTATCTTTGGTAAAGGAGCTGTATGGGGAAGGGTTAAAGGTCTGCACTGTTGTTGGATTTCCCAACGGATACAGCACGACTGAGGCAAAATGCGCCGAGGCTGCGGAGGCGATAAGAAACGGGGCGGACGAGGTTGATATGGTTATAAACCTGTGCTATTTGAAGGACAAAAAATACGGCTTGATTCTGGACGAGATTCGAAGGGTGAAGAGCGTCTGCGGAGATATTATTCTGAAGGTCATAATAGAGACCTGTCTGCTTACCGAGGAGGAGAAGATTGTAATGTGTGGGCTTGTCTCCGATTCCGGCGCGGACTATATAAAGACCTCTACCGGTTTCTCAAAGGCAGGAGCGACAAGCGACGACATCAGGTTAATGCGTAAACACTGCGCTCCTCATATCAGAATAAAGGCATCCGGCGGAATCAGGAGTATATATAAGGCGGAGGTAATGCTCTTGAGCGGTGCCGACCGCATCGGAACAAGCGGTCTGAAGGATGAGTAAGGGCTTTAGGTAATAAAGCCGCAAATACATCTTCTTTTCTCTATATCTGTATACAGATTGAGCTTCTTGTTCATCGGTTCGTAAACGCTTATTATTTCGGAAAATTCAAGAGCTCCGCTTGCTATTTCCCCAAAAATATCCGGTATATTGTTAAGCAGCGACGGATTAAAGCAGAGCGTTCTTTCGTCGTCAAAGACTGCGATATAGAACATATCGGCTTCCACGAGGTCAAGGAACATATGACTGCCGTAGGAAAGCTCGGGCATGTATCCCGCTGTAGAATCAGAGTATTCGCATATTGCGGAGAAGGATGATATGTTGGCGAATCCGGCGGGCACGCCCAGCTCTGGAGAGGAGGTGCCTATTCTGCCCGGAGTCATAAGAAGCACCTTCTTGCCACTGCTCTTGTAATAGCTGTTTATTTTGTCGATTGCGGAGGTTATGGCGGACTTTTTTGTGTACGGATATTTATAATACTCATGTGATTTTATATAAATTACAGCATCTATTTTTTCCTGTGCAGAGCTGCTCATAAAGCTGTTTTTCACCTCGAACAAAATGTTTTCCTTCCTTAATGGCGGAACGATGATGGAGGTGGCTTGCTTCCAGATTGTAAGGGGACGGCATTGCAGCAGATTTACAATAAAATCTCCGCTCTCCGAGAAGTTGACCGTATATTCAATGTCAACAGGGCAGCCGTAACAATGCTCGAGGGTCTTTAGAATTCCTTTCATTAGTTCGGTAAACCCGGTATTATTCAATACTCCCTGACAGGAAACAAAGCAGACATCTTTGTATTCACCTTTTTGCCGGAAGAACTCCTCCGCCTCCCTGTCATGCTCGAGGACAAGGTCTTTGTACCACCGGGGCAGCGTATCTGCAATCTGATTCAGCGATTTTTCTTTAATATCATTGGAGGAAAAATCCAGCACATCCAGCTTGTGCTGGGAATACCGGTGCTTTTCCGCAGCTCTGGTAAAAACAGAGCTCTGCGGTTTGTCCAGGTTTACCAGCCTTGGGTAATCGCCCTCGGTGCGATCCACCGCTCTTGTTCCCATTCCGGCAACCAGCCTGAGCATACCGGCCTCCGCACTAAGCTCATCGCTCCATCTGTAGAGGCTGTAGGAAAAACCCACTCCCGCCGCACATGGGTAAAAATATTCACCGAACCTTGTGCCCGAAACCCTTTGCACCAGAACCGCCATCTGCTCGTCAGACTTTTGCAGCTTACGGTACTCTCTGTATTCAAGCGCGGAGCGGTCCATTGTGCTTGCGTATACCGTTTTGATTGCTTTCTCAAGCATAGCCAGTCTTTCCTCGGGAGGAGCGGCGTTTACGCAGAAAACCGATTCGTATTTACCCGCAAAGGCGTTTCCAAACCCGTCCTCAAGGAAGCTGCTTGAGCGGACTATAATAGGGCTTTGACCAAAGTATTCCAGCAGCCTCCTCAGCTGCTCCCGAACGCTTTCCGAAAAGCTTCCGTTTTGCAGGCTGTCCCTCAGGCGCTCTCCAATTTTGAAATAGCCCTCCTCCTTTTTTTGCTCCAGCCTTAGCTTCCAGTAGCCGTTATCCACAATATAAGAGTAAAAAACATCGGTGCCGATATAAAACGAGTCGTGCGGCTCACTGTGTCCGATAAAGCCGGGAAGCATTTTTTCGCATATTTTTCTTGCAAGCAGCATTCCGCATGCCTTGCCGCCTATGCTTCCGGTGCCAATCATGCGATCTTTTATATAAAAATAATCCTCCGGCTCGAAGTATTTCTCAATAAGAGCCGCCATTTTATTATCCTGTGTAAGCATGCTTTTTATAATTTTGCGGCAGGTCTTTTTATCTAATTCTCCGTCCCCGCAGCGGGTTCTTGCTTGTTGAATAAAACGCTCATAGCTGTCTAAATTCTGTTGCTCCCCGAATACGCATTTACTGTGAACAATGGAATAGAATTCACCGAACTCAACCCCGTTTTTTATTGCCGGAAAAGAACCGTCCGGCTCCAAACGATGGGGAAGGAACATGTCCGGCGAATAACGACTCCAGACCTTAAGAGGATGAAGGTAGAGTACCTTGTTCTTTGAGTAAACATCAAGCAATAGCTGGGTTGTCTCCCGTATTCGTGCTATCGCTTCATAGCTGTGCCGTCCTCTCAGGACGGGGAAGTATGCCACCGTATTCATTTCAAAGAGATACGGACAGGTAACACGGAAAAAGTTGCCCATCATAAGGTCGGTGGACCATGCCGTTTGCAGCTCGGACAAGGAGTCGAAAATATAAAAGGCGCCTTCTCCTTCCTTTGCAATAATCTTATGCAAAGCGACCGTAAAGCCCTCAAAGCCGAGAGAGGTGTCCAGATTGTATAGCTTAAGAGAAGCATTTTCCTCCACAACCGGAGCATGCTCCGCAAAGCGTATATATATGATGTTGCGTTCGTCCGAAACAGCCTGCTCGACAAAAGGACCCACAAAAAAGCGAAAGTCCTCCAGGTCATTAACCTGCCAGACAACGTTGTCACCCAAACGGATATGATCAAGCACAGTATCTAGTCCACCTATACCCGAATTTATTTTTTCGAACCCTGTCATAACAAACAGCTCCGTTCTTTACTTTTTCTTGATATTAGCATAATAATAAGAAATTTTCAACTGCGGCATATAATCTTTTTCGTATTGACAGGCATTGCGCTTTATGCTATTCTGCGTGATAAAGGAGGGTTTTCCAGATGAAAATTAAGCTGACAGGCGAGACACTAGGACTTGAGGAGGGCTTTTTGCAGGTAAGGGACGAGCTCGGGCTGGAAGTGTCCGAGGACGGCATTTTGGTCGAAGCAAAAAAGCAGCAGAGCTTGAGGGTAGCCTTTTCGGACGGGAGGGCTGTAATCGGATACGGCGAGCCGGTTCATTTCTTCAGAGGGCTGTCCATACTCGTACAAAACATTAATAAGGGAGAGCATAGCTTCACGGTTACAGAACAACCTTGCTTTGATAAAAACGGGATTATGTTCGATTGCTCCCGCAATGCGGTGCTTACCGTGGACACTCTGAAGTTTTTTATCAGGAAAATGGCTCTGATGGGTCTGAATCTCGGAATGATGTATACAGAGGAGACCTATGAGGTGCCGGAATACCCTTATTTCGGGTATATGAGGGGCAGATATACCTTTGAGGAGCTGAAGGAGGCTGACCGTTATGCCGCCTTGTTCGGTATAGAGCTTATACCATGTATACAGACCCTCGCCCACCTTGAAAGAGCGCTTCGCTGGCCTAAGATGCAGTACCTGAGGGATACCGAGGAGGTGCTTCTTGTCGGTGAGGAAGCAACCTATGAGTTTATTGAGAATATCCTTAAAGCGGCAACGGCACCTTATCGCTCCAACAGGATACACATCGGAATGGACGAGGCAATGGACCTTGGGCTGGGCAGATACCTTAAAAAGAACGGCTATCGTCCGGGATTTGATATAATGGAATTTCACCTTGACAGGGTTAATAAGATAATTAAAAGGCTTGGGCTTGAGGCTATGATGTGGAGCGACATGTATTTCAGAATCGCATCACCCTCGCACTCCTATTACGATTTAAGCAATCCCATACCTCGGCATGTTGTTGACAAAGCACCCGAGGATATCGATCTTGTTTATTGGGATTATTATAACGAGGACGAAAAAACGCTGTCCGGAATGCTACAGCAGCATAACCGTTTTAAGGCAAGAACCTGCTTCGCGGGGGGTATCTGGACCTGGTGCGGTCCGGTTACCGATTACGAAAAAACCGTCAACGCCACGGTTGCGGCACTCAAACAATGCAAAAAACACGGTATAAAGGAAGTCTTTGCAACCGCATGGGGAGACAACGGAGCGGAGACGAGCTTTTTGAGTGCATTGTACGGTATGCAGCTCTTTGCCGAGCTTGATTACACGGGCGAATATAAGGCTGAAAGGGTGGCGGAGCGCTTTGCTGTTTGTGCGGGAACGGATGCGCAGGCTTTTTTGGACTTATCGTTGTTTAATACCGCGCCTGGTATGGAGTCAATAGGCGCAAGACCGGTCAATGCGGCAAAGTTTATGCTCTATCAGGATCCGCTTATACCGTTGTTTGAAAAGGATACCGAGGGATATGATTTGGAAGCACATTATGCCTGGCTTGCGAAGAGATATAAAAAATACTCCTTTAACAGCCCCGAATATTCCCTTTTATTCGATTTTTATGCAAGCTTGGCAACCGCACTGTCCTCCAAATGCGGCTGGCATCAAAAGGCAGCCGAATGTGTACGCAGCAAAGATTATTCACAGGCTGCCGTATTGAGTCAGAGCGTACCCGGGATAATAGAAGAGCTGCGTGACCTTAAGCTTGTCTGGATGTCGCTGTGGAACAGCACAAATAAGCCCTTTGGGTTTGAGATAATTGACCAGAGGCTCGGCGGCTTGACAGCAAGACTGGAGACCGCACAAATCAGGATGCAGCAGTTCGCAGAGCATATTATCGACGATATTCCCGAGTTGTCTACTCCTAAGTTGATTTACACCGCCGACGAAAAGGGCAGACTTTTAGGCTCATATGTATGGAGCGAGATAGTTTCCGCTTGCAAGACCTATTAAGTAAAAAAACCAAAAAATCCGGTGTTTCACCGGATTTTTTTAGCGCAAATTTGGTAGCTTGAGCTGATTATCCTACCGTTATTGTTACAAGCGTATCCTCCGACCAGTCAAGTCCTTCCGATAACTTAAACGTAAAGGTATCCGTACCGGTGAAGCCCTTGTTCGGGTAATATCTGAACGAGCCGTCTGCGTTTACCGTAACCGTTCCGTTCTGTGCGGAAAGAGAGATCATTGCTCTGTTTATATTGTTTGGCTCAAACAGTCTTCCCTCGTATATATTGTCCTTTTCAACCTCAATTGATATATCGTTGAGCTTGTCCGGATAAATACTGAGGGTTCCTTTAATAAACTCATATGTATAGTCATAAATAAGCCGGGTTTTTCTGTCATCTGACTGAGAGGCATAATAAATATCCATTACTCCCTGATAATACATATGGATACTGCCTGTCATATAGCCGTAATATACCCCGCCCTTAAGATAATCCATATATCTCTCGTAATACAGGTCATCACTTAATGCAGCGCTGTTGATTTCTATTTCGATACACATATTGTATTGCTTTATGAGATCGGCCGCTGTCGCTATGCGGTATTTGGTTGCATCCTCTCTGAACGCATAATTGGGCTGAAGGCAGACTGCATCAAACCCGTACATCGACCATTGATAATAACCGCTTGCCGTGAAATAAGGTATCCAGAAGAACTGGCTGTTTCTGTCACGGACAAGCTCGCTTACGCCCCGTAAAGTATTCAGGTCGTCCTCCTCATGGTTGATGGTTTCGTGGAACCAGTAGAAGCCGCAGAACTCGAGGTTCTCATAATTTCCCTGCTCAAAACGGCTGAGGAACTCATCCATATACCATTCAATTGCCTTTAGTCTGTCCTCAAGCTTGGAGAAATCCTCGTTCACACCGTCTCCGTCCACATCTCCGAAGGAAGTAACG
>CAZGJQ010000063.1:0-11355 GCA_964525815.1 uncultured Oscillospiraceae bacterium | reverse complement strand
CCGTTAAACACTACAATGGCAATGCTCCCGCTGTCCACATCAGACTGAGGGCGTACAAGCACCAGGTCATCCTCCATAATAAGCGGAGACATACTGTCGCCTTCTACTCTCAACCAGAAGCAGCCTTCCGGGTTCTTTACATCGTATATAGGCTCGTACCCTATAATGTTCTCATAGGCTATGCCGTTATATCCCGCTCTTACAATGCCCACTATGGGAGCCATGTACCAGCTCTCTACCGGAAATACCTGCAGCTTGTCCTTCCAATCTTGGGAGGGCTTTTCTTTTATAGCGGTCTTTCCGAGTAAGTAATCGACCGAAACATCGAAATAGTCGGCTATTTTATCTATGTATTTATTATACGATTTGCTTTGCCCGGATTTCCATTCACTTATAGCTGCTTGCCTAATATTCAAATACTCGGCAAATTTTTTTTGCTCTATATTTCTTTTCTGTAGAAGGTCAAATATTCTTTCGACTGTTGTCAATGCGTTCACCTCTCTTATAAAAAATATTGACAATTACGTAAATCGGAATTATAATGCACATATAGGAGGTGTGAAAATGTTCTCAAGTATAATGCTAGTAATAACAATTCCGATATTAATTATTTGTGCTCTTAAATGGTTGATGCATTATCTTACAGTGGGAGCTCTTATGTATTACATGGAGACAAGAAAAATCAAAATTCCAGAAATGGCAGAACTAAATATGTATAGAAAGGAGGTAGCTCAAAACGCAATAAACGATTTATTTAATAATAAGTAAAACTCATTTCAGTCTTGATGAAATAGCTGCAGCCGCGACATCCTTAATAAAATCAAGTGTAAAAACACCAGCTTTTCCAAGCTTCGGTTTTAATTTGTTCCACGTCGTGTCATTACGAATCTGATTAATAAATTCATGACCTGTATTTGTTATGTCGGACACCAAACAGTCTATACTTCCTGTAATATACTTTTTAAACTCACAATCAATATATCCATAATCATTCAGCACTTTAATTGAATGAGCAATTTCGTTTTTTGAGTACTCTTTTAACTCGACAAATGATGATATCTCGTACAAATCAAGGATTTCTCCAACCATTAAGTGCTCCTCTAACACTAACATAACATTTCTCATGCAATCAATGTTTAATTTCATAATATACTTCTTTCCTCCTGCCCTCCGCTTGGAGGGTTTTTGTTTGTTTTGACCATATTCTAAATAAAACGGTTGTGCAATATAAACTAAATTACGAAAATCGTAATTTTACTCTTGACAATTACGAAAAGCGGAATTATAATAAACACAGACAAACCCAAGCGTCATCCTTTCAAAAAAAGCGTTGGGTTATTATTTCCCCTTCTTCGCTTACTTAATTAAATGCAAAGGGTAAGCAAAGAAAAAGCTCCCGACAGGTGTCAGGTTATGGTTATTCTTATTCGTAGCAGGACAATTTTAACACATAATCTGACATTTGTCAACAAAAACAGTTCCCCATAATTCGACACAAGGGGAAGGAGGTGAAAGCAATGTTATTTGACATCAAGCTCCGCACACTGGCGGCAGGTAGAACCAGCAAGCAGGTGGTGGAGGAAATAAACAAGCGTGGATATAAGTGCGCTACGACTGAGTACAGCGCATATATTCACGGTAGGGTTAAGACTGAAAAAGCATTAAAAATAGCAACCCTCGCTGATAAAATTCTCAGTGAATGGGAGAGCGAAAAGGAAAGGAGAGGTTCGGAAAATGGAACTGCCGCAGGAAATTAAGGACAGGCTCTCGGAACTGAACGAGCTGGTTAAAAAGCACCCGCAGTATATTCCTTTGACCGAAGCGGCAAAGTACATCGGAGCCAACAAGGAAGGGCTCCGAGATATGATTTTCAAAGGGCAATGCCCGTTCGGAATCGCATGACAATAGGACTTATAATCGCAATCGGATTTATATGCGCAGCGATAATATGGTTTGCGTGCGCAGGAGGTAAAGAGGATGAGTAACGCAGAAAAAATATTTATTACAGCTTCGAGCCTTGACGAAACCAACCCTCTCAGAACATGTTCTTATGTAAGAGCGTATTTTAAGGCAAAAGGTTTAAAGGTCGGTGATTATTGGATCGCGCACGAATACATGGCTTGGATTGGAAAAATGCATCATGAATTTCAAACCAAGATTCTTAATCGAACTGAATTTGGTTTGTTTGGTTATTCAAAAAACGAAAGACAGCGATTTGAAGAATATATATTTTCACAATAATCGAGAGGAGACAGGTAAATGCCTGAATATTTAAAATTCCGCTGCTGTATGTGCCCGAACAGGAACACACCGCATAAGACGGTCTGCCCGCCGAAACCGTTTGACCCACAGGAAACGCCCTGCCGATTCGTAAAGATGTACATAGATAAGCGGGGATGGAAGTACAAGATCATGAGAGATCTTGCCGTGAACTCATTCAAAGTACTGTATCAGGACGATAAGCACACTGGCGACACAGGCTGGAAGTGCGTCAAGACACTTCCGTGGCGTGAAACCTTCGATGAAGCGCAAGCCGATTTGAACGCTTACGCAAAGAAAAAAGGAATGAAGGAGTGGACTGACAATGTCACAAAGTGCGTATAACAGACACCTTATGGAAAATCTAAAAAAATTAGAAACAAGCCTAAAAAGAAAAGCGGATCGGCTAAACCGTAAGGAAGTATTAACACCGTCTGAAAGCATAATTTTAGACGAGACGATTCAAACGCTCCAATATATGCAGGACATAGGACTTATAGTAACATGGAGGTGGGACTTATAGTAACATGGAGGTGGGACAAGCCATGAAGTACATATTCGGAACGCTGATACTGCTCGGCGCCATCCTCCTGTGGGGTACTGCCGGAGCAAGCGACCATAACTCCATAGACGGCTTGCAGATAATGCTGCAGGTGACAATCAGCGTGGTTATGATCGGCAGCGGCTGGATCGGTCTGAAGGTGCTTAACAAAATAGCCGAGGAAAAAGTGGAAAAAGAAGAACGCCTCCGGTACAGCGAATACCGAGAGCGTTCAAAAAACAAATATATAAGATACCGTGATTATACCACGGCAAAGAAAGGACTGTCAAGATGAATAAAGAATTAGTTTACATAGACATTGTAAAAATACACCCGCACCCGAAGAACCCACGCAAAGACCTCGGTGATCTGACCGAGCTTGCGGAGAGCATTAAAGTAAATGGCGTAATGCAGAACCTGACGGTTATTTTATGGAACTCAGCAGATGAACGAACCGAGCAGAAGGAAGAATACCGTGTAGTAATCGGGCACCGCAGGCTTGCGGCCGCAAAGCTCGCCGGACTGGATAAGGTTCCCTGCACCATATCAGACATGACCGAAAAGCAGCAGGTCGCAACAATGCTGCTTGAGAATATGCAGCGCAATGACCTTACCCTGCTGGAGCAGGCGCAGGGTATGCAGATGATGATAGACTTCGGGGATACCGTTTCCAGCATCTCCCAAGCAACAGGATTGTCGAAAAGCACTGTTCTCCGGCGTGTTAAGCTACTCGAACTTGATCAGGATAAGCTCGCCGAAACAATGGAGCGTCACGTCACTCTTGCGGACTATGCCGAGCTTGACAAGATAGAGAGCATTGAGCTTAAAAATAAGGTGCTTGAATCAATAGGCACAGATAATTTCCGGTATGAGTTGAAACGGGCACTGGACAGCGAAAAGGCGGAAAAGAACAAGGCGGAGCTGCTACCGATACTCGATTCCTTTGCAGTTAAAATAAAAAACACCGCAGAGCTTAGTGCGTCCGGCATATATGTTCAATATATGCGATATATAAATCTTTCCTCTCTCTCCTCACCATTCGAAAAACCCGAGGATGCCGGAGAAAAAAAATATTACTACACCTTGAATTATGGAGCTGTTGAATTATATAGGGAAAGAGACGAGGTAGAAGCAGCGCCGAGTATCAGCAAAGAACAGCAGGAGCTGCGGGAACGCCGTAGTAAGTTAAACGAAATAAGCGAGCGGATGTTTGAACTGAGGTTCGAGTTCGTAAAATCGTATTCTCCGGCTCAGGCGAAAAAGCATTCGTCAATAATAATGGAACTGGCGTCGCGTGTACTCTTCATTAATGATAGTTATGGCCCAGAAGCTGAGCTTTTCAAACTACTCGATATAGAGGAAAACGAGGAAAAACTTATTTTTAGCATGCTCTCTGAAAAAGCTCCGCCCGAAAAGCTGCTGCTTGTGTTGGCATATCTTCACGCCGATGGCGGTATGGGTGATACCTACCACGATTGGAGTTGTGAATATACGGAGAATACCGGTCTTGATATGCTTTACGACACATTAACAAAGCTCGGCTATCAGATGTCAGACGAGGAGAAAGCCATGCGGGACGGTACCCATGAGCTGTATGTAAAGGAAGAGGATGACAAATGAAACTTATATCGCTAAATTTAACCAACTTTCAAGGCATTAAGAGTTTTGAGTTTACACCCGAAGGACAGAATGCTACAGTGTACGGCACAAACGCTGCCGGCAAGACCACGCTGTATAACGCGCTCACATGGCTGCTGTTCGATAAAGCGAGCACCGGGGAGAAAGGGTTCAGCCCCAAGACAAAGGACACGCAGGGCAAGGATTTACATAATCTGGAGCACAGCGTGGAGGGCGTGTTCAGGCTGGACGACGGACAGGAAATAGCATTCGCAAAAACACTCAAGGAGGACTGGACAAAGAAGCGTGGCTCTTTGACCGAGACCTTCTCGGGGCATAAGACCGATTACTCCATAAACGGAGTACCGGTGCTCAAGTGCGATTATGATAATCGCCTTAAGAGCATATTCACCCCGGAGCAGGCGCAGGTGCTGACACAGCCTATATACTTCCCGGAGAGCATGAGCTGGCAGGACAGGCGTAAGCTGCTGCTGGAGGTATGCGGAGACATTACCGACGATGATGTTATAAAAAACAACGAGGACAAGCTCGGGGATCTGCCAAGCACGCTGCTTATGCCCGGCACCACCGACCGCTTTTATACGGTGGAGGATTACCGTAAGATAGCTGCTTCCAAGTGTAAGGAGATAAACGACAGGCTCGGAGCTATACCAGACCGCATAGACGAGGCGAAGCGAGCCATGCCGGATGTATCGGGAATAAATAGGGAGGTGGTGGAGAATTCCCTCAAGGAGCTGCAGGGAGAAAAGGATAAGCTGGAAACGCAGAAGGCAGAAATAAGCGCAAGCTCGGCAGCGCAAGCGGTACGCAAGGAAATAGCCGACCTGCAGATAGACTCGATACGGCTTAAGTCCGAACATTTTAAAAAGAGAGAGCTCCTACAGCAGTCCGGTCGGCAGAAAATAACAAAAATGGAAAATAGCCTTACCGAGGGTAAAGCAAGGCTGGATAAAGAGAAAATCGAACTTCAGTTCATAAAAAATACGCTTCAGAGCGTCCGGAACGAAAGGGAGCGGCTAAATACCGAATACAAGGAATTAAGGGATAAGGAATGGCAGGGAGATACCATATGCCCGACCTGCAGCCAATCCTTCCCGGCTGAGCACACGGACGAGCTCCGGGCGAAGTTCAACCTTAACAAGAGCAAACGGCTTGAGGAGATACGCAAAACAGTAGCAGAAAACTGCTCAAAAGACAGGATAGCACGGCTGGAGCGGGATATCACGGAGAAGCAGGCAGAGCTGGATGAGATAAACGGTGCGATTGAACACCTGGCCACCGCAATAACCGAAGCCAAAGAGAAGCTCCCGAGCTTACCCGAATGGGAGGACACCGCCGAATATGCCGACTACAAGGCGAAGCTCACCGCGCTCCAAAAGAAGCTTGACGAGGGGGACATAGATACCGTAGAGCAGAAGAAAGCGATACAGGCACAGATAGAGGGCATACAGAGCCGTATAAGCGAACAGAACGAGAAGCTGTATATGCTCCGCAATGCAGAAACCCAGAACAAGCGCATCAAAGAGCTGGAAAAAGAAGAGAAGCAGCTCTCGAGAGAACATGAAAAGCTGCAATACGGTCTGTACCTATGCGAGGAGTTCGTCCGGGCTAAGGTCGCATTACTCACCGACAACATAAACAACCGGTTCGAGAGCGTCAAGTTCAGGCTGTTCGAGGATCAGATAAACGGCGGACTGAAGGAGTGCTGCGAGGTTATGGTACCCGGAGAGACCGGACTGGTGAACTACAGCTCGGCTAACAACGCCGCAAGAATTAATGCCGGGCTCGAGATTATAGATACGCTCTCCACCTACTGGGGAATAACCATGCCGGTGTTCGTGGATAACGCCGAGAGCGTGGTCAGTCTGAAGCCGATAGCCTCACAGGTGATAAGGCTGGTGGTAAGCGAAGCGGATACAATGCTTAGAGTGGAGGTTGAGTGATGAGCGTATGGGTCTACATTAAATCAGAGCCTCAGCTCTGGACTGTGGGCTTCTATAGCCCTGACGGTCAATGGCATCCGGATAGCGACTGGGACACACAGAAGGAAGCTGGAGAACGCTGCCACTACCTGAACGGAGGCAAGGATAATGATAGGCAACGATGAGCTCTATAAGCGAACCCAAAAAGCAATGGCGGTTCTACAGGCAGGCGCATCCGGCAAATCAACCAAAGAAGCATCCAAAGCAGGATCTCAATTGCTCACAAGTATAAGTGCGGACATAACGGAAGCCATATCACCCATAAACGCCCCGCTCATGCCCTTTGTCATAGTATCTATGCGTTCGGTATTGAAGGTGCTTGAGGAAAGGTTCCCCGAGGACGCCAGGCTTGCCGGATGCTTAGAGAAAAGAATGAATACAGTATCATGTATTGTAAAAAAGAAAGGAGACCAGTAATGGCAACAAAACAAAAAACAAATCTTAGCCTTGTGCAGAAGGACACGGTGGACATCGTGGCCGCAAAGGTGCGGCAGTTTCAGGAACGAGGGGAGCTGCACTTCCCCGATAATTACAGCCCGGAGAACGCAATGAAAGCAGCGTGGCTGGCTATACAGGAGGCGGTGGACAGGAATAAAAAACCTGCAATCGAGGTATGCACCAAGGTAAGCATAGCAAACGCTTTGCTAAAGATGGTTGTGCAGGGGCTTAATCCTGCCAAGAGCCAATGCTATTTTATAGTGTACGGAGACAAGCTCATCCTCCAGCGTTCATACTTCGGCTCCATGCATATTGCGAGAACCGTTAACCCCGACATTACCGACATAGTCGCCGATGTGGTATATGAGGGCGATACCTTCGTATATAAAAAAGTCAGGGGCAAGACCGTAGTGGCAAACCATGAACAGTCGCTTGAGAACATTGACAAGCAGAATATACGTGCTGCATACTGCTCGGTATTCTATAAAGACGGCAGCGAAGAAACCACGATAATGACCATGGACGAGATAAAGCAGTCATGGAGACAGAGCCGCCAGAATCCGGTGGACGATAAAGGGAATCTGAACGGTGATTCGGTTCATTCCAAATTTACAACCGAGATGGCAAAAAAGACGGTCATAAACAGAGCCTGTAAGTCAATCATCAACGCAAGCGACGACAGCAACCTGCTTATAATAGCGTACAAAACAACGGAAGCGGACATTGCCGAGGCTGAGGCGCAGGAGGAAATCAACGAAAACGCAAACAAGGAGCCGTTATTCGTGGATACGGAAACAGGCGAGGTTATGGACGAGGAACCCGATGAGGAGCCGGAGCAGGAAGCCCAGGAAGATGATCTGCCATAAACAAAAAACTTGTGCGGGTGGGGAAGCCTGCCCACCGAGGAGGGAAGCGAGTCAATGAAAGAAGTATGGAAAGATGTTCAAGGGTTTGAGGGATTTTATCAAGTTTCTAATATGGGAAGGCTTAAAAGTTTTAAGGGCATCGATAGCGGTTATATCCTATCTGTCAAGAACTCTAAAGGCAATTATTTGAACTATGTACTTTCAGACAACAGCAAACGAAAATCTTGTAAAATTCATCGTCTTGTTGCGGAACTTTTCCTTGAAAACCCTAAATCAAACAACATGATTATTCATCACAAAGACGGAAACAAGCAGAACAATCGTGTGGATAATTTGGAGTGGAAATCACCACAAGGTCATCAAAAGCTTCATGCTTCGCAAAACCCTTCCCAAATAGCCGGCATGGTTAGATACAACAAACTTATAAAGCCAAAGCGTATTATGCAGTACTCTATTGACGGGAAGATTTTAGGCTCATACATGAACTCAAAAGAAGCGGCAAAAGCTACAGGCGTGTGTTCCAGAAATATTCTTCAAGTGGCTTCGCATACTGAGTATAAGCCCGGAAAAGTCCGAAAGCAGGCTGGTGGATTTATATGGCGATTAGAAGGGAGGTAGTGAAATGAATATAAAGTTTTTGGCAAGCGGCTCTAAAGGAAACTGTTACATCGTTAATGACGGCAAAAGCACTCTTATTATTGACGCTGGAATTCCTTTTAAGAAAATACAAATTGGAATAGGATTTAAAATGTCAACGGTGGATGGTGTATTGATCAGTCACGAGCATCTTTGACCACTGCAAGGCAGTCCCGGAGCTGATGAAGAACGGCACGGATGTTTATGCCTTGCCCAGCGTGTTCGATTCTCTCGGAGTGGACGGGCATAGATGCCACCGGATAGGAGAACGCAGCACGGCGCATTCTGACGCCTCGTGGCGATATCAGTCCTTCCCGGTCGGCGGGTTTATTGTAACCCCTTTCGACTGCCGGCATGATGTGCCGAATATCGGGTTCTATATCCACAGCACGGCTACCGAAGAGAACCTGCTGTACTTCACCGACTCGTTCTATGTGCGGTACACCTTTCCGGATCTGCACTACATAATGGCCGAAGCCAACTATTCGGGAGAAGCAATGAGCGGGAGTATCCACAGCGGTCGGATCCCGGTCGAGATGAAGAAACGTCTGGTGCAGTCCCACATGAGCATAGACAACCTCATAGAGCTGCTCAAGGCGAACGACTTATCCAAGGTAAAGCAGATATACCTGCTGCACCTCTCGGACAACAACAGCGACGAGGCGGAGTTCAAGCACAGGGTTCAATCGGAGACCGGGTGTGAGGTATATGTCTGCTGAAAAACAACAGCTGTGCAGGGCGTGAAAAAAGCTCCCCGATGAGCTGCACCGAGGGGAGCAGAACAGAAAAGCGTGGTGGTTATATGGCAAGACCTATTAAAGCGGGGGTGGACTACTTCCCGCACGACACCGACACAACGGGCAAGAAAACACTTTTCACACTTGAATCTCGTTTCGGTAATGATGGATATGCCTTTTGGTTCAAACTTTTAGAGATTCTCGGCACTCAAGAGGGACTATATTTTGACTGCGGAAACCTCTCTAATTGGTTATTTTTAGTAGCGAAAACCCGTATTAACGAAGATACCGCTACGGAAATTCTTGACACTTTAGCGCAAATTGAAGCCATAGATTCGGAGTTATGGAACGAGTTCAAAGTAGTGTGGGTGCAGAAGTTTGCGGACAGGTTATCCGTATTATACAACAAAAGGACAGCGGAAACGCCGCCTAAACCGAGTTTTCGGAGAGAAAACCCCAACATAAGCAACAATACCGCAGAGAAAAGTACACAAAGGAAAGTAAAGGAAAGTAAAGGAAAGGAAAGTAAAGATATTATATATATGCCCGGAGCGGAAAAATCCGCATCCGGACAGCAGCAAACAGAAACGCAGGGAATACCGACCGGAGAACCGGATTGCGGAGAACCGAATCGTGAAAGAACGAGAGACCGAGGAGAACCGAATCGCGGAGAACCAACTGAAGAGCCGGTATTCAAGCTGCCGCTTGCCGACAAGACCGAGTATTTGATTTACAGGGCGGATGTCGAGCATTGGGCGGGGCTATATCCTGCGGTGGATATTATGCAGGACTTGCGGAATATGCTGGGGTGGCTGGAGGCTAAGCCGAAAAGAAAAAAGACCAGACGGGGCATCAAGGCTTTTATAACAGGCTGGTTGGCAAAAACACAAGACCGAGGAGGTACAAAGGGGTATGGACAAAGCAATGGCAATGATGACAAAAGCGGGTGTACCGACGACATTAATGCCAGCGGAATTATTATCTAGTGAGCTGGTAAGCGAAGAAGAGCGGTTGCAGCGGCTTGCAGACAGCTATAACTCCCAGGAAGGGAGCATGAGCGGGTTTGATTGCCGAATATGCAAGAACAAAGGGCAGAAATTCATAGTGGCGAACGGTGAGCTGATAAGCCGTTTATGCGAATGCCGGAAAATACGAGAAACTATGCGCAATATCGAGCAAAGCGGACTTGCCGATGTCATAGACAGGTACACCTTCGAGGCTTATACGATAGCCGAGTGGTGGCAGAAGGATATCAAAAGCAAGGCGATAGATTACACACAGGACAACGGCAAAAAATGGTTTTTTATTGGCGGTCAGTCCGGCTGCGGGAAAACGCATATATGCACAGCTATAGCAAATCATTTCCTGCAAAACAAGATACTCGTCAAGTACATGCTGTGGCGGGATGAATCGGTGCGAATACTTGCCAATGCCACGGACGACCGTGAACGCCGGGAGCTGGTAGAACCGCTGAAGCGAATACCGGTGCTGTACATAGACGATTTTCTTAAACACAGAAGGGGAGTGCTGCCATCTCCGGCAGAGACCAATCTTGCCTACGAGATAATCAACTACCGCAGCATAAACAGCACACTCAAAACGATTATATCAAGTGAGCTGACTGTCAATGATATTGTCGAAATAGATGAGGCTATGGGCGGCAGGATCCGTGATATGACAGCACCAAGCTATATGCTGAGCATCAAGGTAGACCGCAAAAAGAACTACAGGCTGCGGGAGCTGAAGGTGTGAAAACATATGAGCGTGACGAGCAGACCGCGCTGTTCGAGTGGGCTGCTGTGATGGTTAACAGCTACCCGGAGCTGGAGCTTATGCATCACATCCCGAACGGTGGCAGCCGGAATAAAATAGAGGCGGTAAGCCTCAAACGGCAGGGTGTAAAGCCCGGCGTCCCGGATATATGCCTTCCGGTGGCAAGGGGTAACTATCACGGGCTATATATTGAGCTTAAAGCCGGGAACAATAAAACAACAGACAAGCAGGATAAATGGCTCTCGGCATTGAACAAGCAAGGCTATGCGGTATGTATATGCCGCTCATGGCTTGAGGCAAAAGAAAAGATACTTAAATACCTGGAGGCACCATCATGATAATATCAATACTCATAGGCGCATTATACGGCTCCGCACTCGGTGTCATCATCGGGCGGTTTGTCAAAAATTTAAGGGGGAACAATGAATAAACAAAAAATGATTGAAAAACTAAGGTTTCTCGGAAACGGTGCACCCTTCACGAAT
>CAZGJQ010000062.1:10896-11572 GCA_964525815.1 uncultured Oscillospiraceae bacterium | reverse complement strand
CAACCTCGGGCTTATGAAAGCGGTGGAGAAGTTTGATTACAGCAAGGGCTACAAGTTTTCCACCTATGCGACCTGGTGGATAAGACAGGCTATTACCAGAGCGATTGCCGATCAGGCAAGAACCATCCGAATACCCGTCCACATGGTTGAGACCATCAACAAGGTGCTGCGTGTTTCCCGTCAGCTCCTACAGGAGCTGGGCAGGGATGCCACCGACGAGGAAATAAGCGAAGAAATGGGAATGCCTATTGAAAAGGTGCGGGAAATACTCAAGATCGCTCAGGAGCCGGTTTCGCTCGAAATGCCTATCGGCGAAGAGGAGGACAGCCATCTCGGTGATTTTATCGCCGACGACAACACCCCCGCTCCCGCCGATGCCGCATCATATATGATGCTCAGAGAACAGCTACTCGAGGTGCTGCATTCCCTTACTCCAAGAGAGGAGAGCGTTTTGAAGCTGCGCTTCGGCTTGGAGGACGGCAGACCGAGGACCCTTGAGGAGGTCGGTCGGGTATTTGACATTACCCGGGAGCGTATCCGCCAGATAGAAGCAAAGGCGCTACGAAAGCTGCGTCATCCCAGCCGCTCAAAGAAGCTGAAGGATTATTTGGAATAAAAAATTGCAAGCAATTTAAAAGAAATAATCAGAGATTATTTCTTCGCTGTAAGTCAAGCG
>CAZGJQ010000062.1:7014-10796 GCA_964525815.1 uncultured Oscillospiraceae bacterium | reverse complement strand
TAAAATTCTGCAAGCAATTTAAAAGAAATAATCAGAGATTATTTCTTCGCTGTAAGTCAAGCGTAAGCATAAAATTCTGCAAGCAATTTAAAAGAAATAATCAGAGATTATTTCTTCGCTGTAATCAATATGTTAGATAAAAGAACAGCAATTTCCGTTTACAAAGTTATAGTAAGGATTTGTTTTTTAGTCTATTTAATACAATAATCGATATTATCAAGTTTTTGAAAGGTTATATACCACGATGAGAGAGCAACTCGAGAATATTCTAAAATTATCAAAGGAAGAGCTACAAATCGCAGACTCGGACTCCGAGCTGGATGCCGTTAGGGTTAAATACCTCGGCAAAAAGGGTCTGCTTACAGCAATACTGCGGGGTATGGGAAACCTCTCCCCCGAGGAGCGTCCCGTTATCGGTGCGCTGGCAAACACGGTAAGGGAGGAAGTGGAAAAATACATAGAGGAGCGCCGCTTTCTGCTGAGAGAGAAGGAGCTGCAGGACAGGCTAGCATCCGAAAAGCTGGATGTTACCCTGCCCGCCAAAAAAAAGAGTATCGGCAGGCTTCATCCAATAACACAGGTCGAAAACCGTATGAAAGAGATTTTTCTGGGTATGGGGTTCGAGATTGTGGAGGGTCCTGAGATTGAAAGCGCTTATAACAATTTCGATGCGCTAAACGCCCCCCCGGACCATCCCTCAAGGGATTATCAGGACACCTTTTATATCACTCCGGATATTTTGCTGCGTACCCAAACCTCTCCGGTTCAGATAAGGGCTATGAAAGACAAAAAACCACCGATAAGAATCATCTCACCGGGCAGGGTTTACCGTTGCGACCAAATGGACGCCACACACTCTCCTATGTTTCATCAGCTCGAGGGGCTGGTTATAGATAAGAATATTACCATGGGTGACCTTAAGGGTACGCTTGCCCGGTTTGCAAAGAGCCTGTTCGGAAAAAGCACAAATACCCGCTTCAGACCGCATAACTTCCCGTTCACCGAACCGTCTGCGGAGGTTGATATTTCCTGTTATGTTTGCGGCGGGGAGGGCTGCCGTCTTTGCAAGGGGGAGGGCTGGATTGAGATACTCGGTGCGGGAATGGTTCACCCGAATGTATTGTCCGGCTGCGGAATAGACCCGGAGGTCTATTCGGGCTTTGCCTTTGGTATCGGAATAGATCGTGTTGTTATGCGCAAATACAATGTGGATAATCTGCGTCTGTTGTTCGATAACGATATACGCTTTTTGCGGCAGTTCTGAGCTGCTGCGTTATAAATTGGTTTTTTGAAAGGAATATATATCAGTATGAAGGTTTCTCTTAATTGGCTCAAGGATTATGTAAACATAGATAAGGACATAAAGGAATACTGCGATTTGATGACCTACAGCGGCACTAAGGTTGAGGGTTATGAGGTGCTGGCGAAGGAAATCAGCGGGGTTGTCGCGGGAGTGATTATGTCAACCGAACCGCATTCCGATTCCGATCATCTGCTTATATGCAGGGTGGATGTAAGCGGAGAAAAGCCGCTGCAGATTGTAACCGGAGCGTCCAATATAAAAGAGGGCGACATGGTTCCGGTTTGCCTTAGCGGCGGCACGCTACCGGGCGGTGTTAAAATAAAAACCGGTAAGCTGCGGGGTGTTGTTTCGGAAGGGATGCTCTGCTCGCTGAGCGAGCTTGAGCTAACGGTCAATGACTTTCCATATGCGATAGAGGACGGCATATTTGTTTTGCGGGAGGAATGCAAGCCCGGAGACGACATCAAGGTGGTGCTCGGTCTTAGCGATACAATTGTGGATTTTGAGCTTACCTTTAACCGTCCGGACTGCCTCTCCTATATAGGCATAGCAAGAGAGAGTGCTGCGACGCTCGGTGTCCCTCTTAATATAAAAGCACCTGCCGTAAAACCGGCAAACGACGGTGATAATATAAATAAGCACCTGTCCGTAAAGGTGGATAACCCTGTTTTATGCCCCCGATACACCGCAAGAATGATAAAGAACGTTAAGGTAGCCCCTTCCCCTCTTTGGCTCAGAACAAAGCTGCGTGCGGCGGGTGTGCGTCCCATTAACAATATCGTTGATATTACAAACTATGTAATGCTTGAATACGGGCAGCCCATGCATGCATTCGACTATAATTTTATTTCCGGAAAACAGATAATAATAAGGAATGCCCGTGAGGGCGAGAGCATAACCACGCTGGACGAGACCGAAAGACCGCTTTCCGACGAGATGCTCTGTATTGCGGACGGAGAAAGCCTTGAAAGCAGCAAGCCCATAGCTCTTGCGGGTATAATGGGCGGGTTGAACAGCGAAATTATTGACAGTACCAAAACGGTTGTGTTCGAATCCGCAAACTTTAATCGTGAAAATATCCGTCATACCTCAAGGGCAGTAGGGCTGCGTACCGAATCCAGCTCAAGGTTCGAAAAGGGTCTTCCGGCTGTCAATACACTGCTTGCCGCCGACCGAGCCGTAGAGCTTGTGCAGTCGCTTGGTATAGGTGAGGTTGTGGACGGTGTTATCGACGTGCTTAGCACGGACATCGACTACCGTAATATACCCTTTGATTATGAGAGGGTAAACAAACTCCTCGGTACGGATTTGTCCTTTGAGACAATGGCCGGCTTGCTCAAGCCGCTTGAGCTTGAAACGGACAATGACGGAAGCCTTCTGGTTCCCCCGTTCAGGAGCGATATTATCAACACCGCAGATATCGCCGAGGAGGTCGCAAGGCTTTACGGATACGATAAAATACCCATTACCGCTTTTACGGGCGAGATAAAGGAAGGCGGTCTCACTCCGATGCAAAGGTTCAGGGCGGACATCAATAACGCTATGACCTCCCTCGGTTTTACGGAGACCTTGACCTACTCGTTCATATCACCAAAAATGTACGATAGAATAAGACTGCCCTCCGACAGCCCGCTCCGAGACAGCATAAGGCTCATTAATCCGCTCGGAGAGGACACCTCCGTTATGCGTACGACCGCTCTTCCGTCTATTTTGGAAGCGCTGTCTCATAATTATAATCGCCGTATTCCCTCCTGCAGCCTGTTTGAAAGCGCAACCGTTTACTTAAAGAACGGAAACATGTCGGACGAGAGAAAGAGCCTTGTGTTTGCCTTTTACGGAAGCGGCGATTTCTATGATGCAAAGGGTTATGCGCAGGGTGTTTTTGATTACCTTAATATAAAAGACTACGAGACAATCTCGGAGAAGAATAACCCCTCCTTCCATCCCGGTCGAACCGCCCGCTTTGAGAAGGACGGCGTTGTTTTAGGTACGGTCGGACAGGTTCACCCCAGTGTTGCGGAGAGCTTTGAAATCGATACCGAGGTTTTCACCGCCGTGCTGTCTGTTCCGTCTATGTATGCAATATATAATTCGGAGAGGGATTATACTCCCCTTCCGCAGCATCCCTCAATCGAACGGGACCTTGCGCTGATTTGTGAAGAAGAAACCGAGGCGGGAGCCATATGCAAAGCTATACACAAATATGCGGGCAAATCGTTGGAGGAGGTTTATGCATTCGATGTATACAAGGGCAAGGGCATTGAAGAGGGCAAAAAGAGTGTTGCCGTAAGGCTGGTTCTCCGTGTGCCGGACAAGACCATGACCGACAGCGAAGCGGAAAACGCAGTAGTAAAAATCCTGACTGGTCTAAAAAACGAGCTGGGTATCGTTTTACGCACTTAGCTCTATAAAGAATACCTCTTAATATTGTACATTGTTCAGAGGAAAAGGCTTATTTTGAAAAAAACTATTGACATTC
>CAZGJQ010000062.1:0-6914 GCA_964525815.1 uncultured Oscillospiraceae bacterium | reverse complement strand
ATATTGTACATTGTTCAGAGGAAAAGGCTTATTTTGAAAAAAACTATTGACATTCACCTTTTTGTTTGTTAAAATAGCCTTACCTCTGGATTCGGGGTATTTTTTGTTGTGCTTACAGAAAAGAGTTTTTTTCTTGCGGAGTACAGCTTGTTTGAATCAAGAGGGAGGTAACAAAATTGGAGGTGCCGATAAAAAATGAGAGTTAAAATCACAATGGTTTGCAGCGAGTGCAAGCAGCGAAATTATGATTCGGTAAAAAACAAGAAGAACGATCCGGACAGGCTTGAGATGAACAAGTTCTGTCGGTTCTGCCGCAAGCACACTCTCCATAAAGAGAGCAAGTGAGGGGGATAATTATGTTTTTTAACAAAACGAGAGTCCTGCTCGCATTTTTGCTTGCCCTGATACTTACCTTTTCTTTTTCTATGTTTGCAGCCGCACAGGAAGAATCGGATGTTTCTCCTGATGCTTCCGAGGTATCCGAAGAAATAAGCGAGGAAAGTGCCGAGGAAAGCGCGGAGGAAAGTGCCGAGGAAAGCGCGGAGGAAAGCCCTGACGAGAGTATCGAGGAGGAAAGCGTTGAGGACGAACAGTCTGAGGACGAGGAACAGATAAAGCCCTGGATGGGAATCACCATCATCGGCGGCATAATTCTTGTAGTTACGCTGATAATCTTTATTATGATTCTTAGAAAAACTCCTCTCGGACTGAAGATAGCAAAGTTCTTTAAGGACTTTAAAAGCGAGCTGAAAAAGATTGTCTGGCTTTCCAGGAAAGAGACCGTTAAGCAAACAGGAATCGTTCTTATGACAGTTCTGATTGCCGCTGTATTCCTCGGACTTCTGGATTATGCTTTTACACAGCTAATCCAACTGATAGGATAGATTGATATGGCATTACCGCAGGAAAGCACACCGCTCTGGTATGTGGTACACACATATTCGGGTTATGAAAACAAGGTAAAAAACAATATCGAGAAGATTGTCGAGAACCGAAGCCTTGAGCATCTTATAATGGAAGTTAAGATACCCGTTGAAAATGTGGTAGAGGTTAACGGCAAGGAAGAAAAGGAAGTAGAGAGAAAGCTGTTTCCAAGCTATGTGCTTGTGAAAATGGTCATGAACGACGACAGCTGGCATATTATCAGAAACACCACGGGTGTTACCGGATTCGTGGGTCCCGGCTCAAAGCCCGTGCCTCTCACCGATAAGGAGGTTGAGGCACTCGGGGTAGAAACCAAGGTCATCGAGGTAAATTATACCGTAGGAGACAGTGTTAAGATTTGTGACGGTCCTCTTACCGGATTCATCGGTCTTGTGGAGGAGATTTCCCCTGACAAAAAGAAGGTTACGGTTTCCGCTTCCATGTTCGGCAGAGAAACAACCGTCGAGCTGGACAGCACTCAGGTCAAGCCGCTTGACTGATTAAAAATTATTATTTTATTAGACTCCGAGGGCTTATATTGCCAATGAGCTTTCGGTTAGGCTGTGCGGACAGCACAGAATGTGGGAGGGGGCAAATCCCCCGAATTTATTACCACGACGGAGGTGTATATACAATGGCAAAAAAAGTATTAGGTTATATTAAGCTACAGCTGCCGGCAGGCAAAGCGACTCCTCAACCCCCGGTAGGACCTGCTCTGGGTCAGTACGGTGTTGCGATACCCGTTTTTACCAAGGAGTTCAACGAGCGTACAAAGAACGATATCGGTCTTATTATTCCGGTTGTAATAACGGTCTTCGCCGACCGAAGCTTCACATTTATTACAAAAACTCCGCCCGCTGCGGTTCTTATCAAAAAAGCGTGCGGTATTGAGAGCGGCTCCGCTGTTCCCAACAACACAAAGGTTGCCAAAATAACAAGAGAGCAGCTTAAAAAGATTGCCGAAACAAAAATGCCCGACCTCAATGCGGCTTCCATTGAAACCGCAATAAGCATGATAGCCGGAACCGCCCGCAGCATGGGCGTAACGGTGGTAGATTAAGGAGGGCACTGATATGAAAAGAGGCAAGAATTATAAAGCAGCTCTGCAAAGCATTGACAGAACCAAGCTCTATGAGGGTAATGAGGCACTCGGTCTTGCTTGCGAGATGTCAAAGGCAAAGTTTGACGAAACGGTTGAAGTGCATATTCGCTTGGGTGTTGATTCCCGTCACGCCGACCAGCAGGTAAGAGGTGCTGTTGTGCTCCCCAACGGAACGGGAAGGACGGTAAGAACCCTTGTTTTCGCCAAGGGAGACAAAGCAAAGGAAGCGGAAAAGGCCGGAAGCGATTATGTAGGCGCTGAGGATATGGTGGCTAAGATTCAACAGGAAAACTGGTTTGAATTTGATATTGTCATAGCTACACCGGATATGATGAGTGTTATCGGTCGTCTCGGTAAGGTGCTCGGTCCCAAGGGACTTATGCCCAACCCCAAGGCAGGAACGGTTACACAGGATGTTGCCAAAGCGGTTCAAGAGGCTAAGGCAGGTAAAATAGAATACAGGCTTGACAAAGCAAATATCGTCCACTGCCCTATCGGCAAGGTCTCCTTTGGTAAGGAGAAGCTGACCGAGAACTTCAACACCTTACTGCGTGCCATTATAAAGGCTCGCCCCGCTTCCGCCAAGGGACAGTATATAAAATCCTGCGTTATCGCATCCACTATGGGTCCTGGAATCAAGATAAACGCAGCCAAGATTGGTGAGAGCTAACTCTCATTATCAAAAAGTTATTGACAGCGCATTTCCTTTATGGTATACTGCGTTTCGGTAATAAACAATCCAAAGACAGTAGGCACCGAGAGTTTAATGGTTTATCCGCCTGCCGAGGAGAGATATTAAGAGATACATTGTATTAAAATGTTCTTTTTATGCTCCTCTGCGCAAGCGGCGGAGCATTTGTTTTTGCTCCGACACCGTTTTATTTGTGCACATACGGCTCTTTGTCCGGCGGCAAAAGGTCGATGCAGTTTAAATCCAAATTCGCCGGAGAAAGGAATTTATTTTGGCAAGTGAAAAGATTTTAGCTCAAAAGCAGCAAATCGTAAACGATATAGCGGATAAGATTAAGAACGCCAAGAGCGGTGTTTTAGTTGATTTCAAGGGTATATCCGTTGCGGACGACACCAAGCTCAGGAGCGATTTGCGTAAGGCCGGAGTTGACTATTCGGTGGTAAAGAACACTCTCACATCCAAGGCTTGTGATATTGCAGGCTATGAGAAGCTCAAAGAGGCTCTTACCGGAATGACAGCTCTTGCGGTTAGCAACGAGGATCAGGTTGCTCCAGCAAAGGTTCTTTATGAGTTTGCAAAGAAAAACGATAATTTCGTTCTAAAAGCAGGCTTTGTGGACGGAGAGATAATCGATGCGGCAGGTGTTAAGTCCCTGGCGGAAATTCCGTCCAAGGAAGCTCTTATCGGCAAGATGATGGGCTCGCTTCAGTCCTCTCTGTACAGCTTCGCATATGTTTTACAGGCTATTATTGACAAGAACGACGAATCCGAGTCCGCTTCCGAGCAAGCAGGCTGATACTAAAAAATAACTTAATCAATTTAAACGGAGGTAATATTAAAATGGCAAACGAAAAAACACAACAAATTTTAGACCTTGTTAAGGAACTTTCTATACTTGAGCTTGCAGATGTTGTAAAAGCTCTGGAGGAGGAGTTCGGCGTATCCGCAGCTCCCGTAGCGGTTGCGGCAGCTCCCGGTGCGGCGGCAGAAGCGGCTGCTGAGGAGAAGACCGAGTTTGATGTTGAGCTCTCCGGCTATGACGAAGCCAAGAAGCTCAAGGTTATCAAGGAGGTCAAGGACATTGCGGGTCTTTCTCTCGGCGAAGCTAAGGAGCTTGTTGTCGGAGCTCCCAAGATGGTCAAGACCGGCGTTACCAAGGAAGAGGCGGAAGCCCTCAAGACTCAGCTTGAGGAAGCGGGCGGCAAGGTTACCATCAAATAGTTAAACGCTTATAGAGTTAAGCTTTTTAAGGCAATGTAATAAAAAAAGTCCGGAGTGGTCATCCCTCTCTGGACTTTTTTGTTGCTATTTGATTATACAGTTAGTATAATTTTACCTGTTTCTTCTGCTGCGTATAACAATAATCAAAACAGTAAACAGAATCAGGGCTCCCGCAATGGCAATAACTGCCCACCAATAATCAAACCCGTCGTCCTCCTCGGTTTCGCTTACCTGTCCGATTACCTCTACATCGCTTTCCTCAGATTCAGCCTCACTGGAGGTATCAACCGAGCTCTCGTCCGGCTCGGATTCGGTTTCCTCGCTTGACTCCTCCTCGCTGGACTGTTCGCTCTCCTCACCCGGTAAAAGGTTGCTGTCAAGCTCAAAGACCATAAGATTATTTACCACCTTCTTGGGTCTGAAATAGTCGCTGAAGTTAACAACATCGGGGTTCTCTGCATAACCCGTTCCCACATCGGTAAAGCCGACCGCAAATCCAAAGCCGAAGGTCTCTCCGACGGTAGGCTTGACACCGTCCTTGACTGCGCTTGTGGTTAGCTGCTTAAGTGGGATTCTCTGCTCATAGCAGTCAAATCCATCCGCAGATTTGACACAAAACTCAAACCCCGACTTCTCGCTTATTTTGCCAAAATGGTCGGAAATTACATTGTCACCGTTGTTTGAGTCCTCGATAACGGTCCACTCATACATGTAGTTCGCACTGCTGAGCGGACCCCATTCCCATCCGCCGTCCTCATCTGCGGTGCCGGTATACTTGCTCTGCGTCGGATCCTCCGGACAGATCGCGGTCATCATATAGTGTGCGTTAAATATATAATGCTCGCTGTCGTCGTCCATATAGGCTATATGCGGCTCGTTGCATACCGCTTTTACAAATATGTACAGATATTCGTTGTCCCAGCAAGCGTAGAACTCAACATCATTTTCAACAGAAGGTGCGGTATCAATGATGAACAGCTCGCTGTTAAACACGGTATCTGCGACAAGCTCATAGCAATCGTCCAAATTACCGTCGATTTCGGGTGCTACGGCGGTCTTGTAGATTATAATATTCTCGGTTTCCGCCGTCGCATTAATGCCGAATAAACAGATGAACATAGCAATTATGCATACAAAAATAATGGTCTTTTTCATAACAGGCCTCCTTATGTAATGATTTATTAATATATTATCATATAAATTGTGTCCACGCAATAGTTTATTAATGTTTTTCTTTATGTTTTCATATAAACTCCCGTAACACCATATACTTATTGTGATGACGAATATATTATAGCGGAGGAATTATTTTTATGGATAAAAACGATATGTCCGCAAGCCTTGCGCTGGAAACCATCCTTTCGGTAAAAAAGGATCTCGACACGCTGGGAGCGGGACGAGCCGACAAAGTGCTTGTTAAGCAGCTGGGCGAGAAAATTGCCATACTCGAAAAAATCGTTATGGTAAAGGTTATTAATGCTCAACGAGAACAGGATTTGTCGGAACAGGAGCCTAATGACAGCCAAGAGCAACCTCCGCAGCAGCCTGAGTTTGCACCGCCCGCCGTGCCCGAGACACAGGAGGATCCGGAGACTGGTGAAAGAATCTTTACGCTTGAAGAATTGAATAATTACAACGGAAGAGACGGCAGACCTACATATGTTGCATACGATGGAGTCGTATATGATGTAAGCAACAGCTCCCGCTGGAGCGAAGGAAACCATTTTGGACTGCCATCCGGTCGCGACCTTACAATACAGTACAGAGCCTGTCATGCGGGGCGACCGAGAATAGAGCAAATGCCGGTAGTGGGAAGGCTTGCCCCGGAATCACCATAATAAATATAAAGGCTTACGCATTCGTTGATTATGCGAAAGCCTTTTTTTATAAATCTCTCATAACAGTATACGATTGGATAAGATTCATACTGCCGTAGCCCCATTGTGTATTCGGATATACAAGTCCGGCTACGCGATTGGCTCCCCGTATTATATATGCTCTTGCCTGATAGGTGCTCATCGCCGGGTCGTTCTCCTCAACTATACCCCATTGAAGCAGCAGAGCACACGCACCCGTTGCGATTGCTGCCGAAACGCTGGTACCGCTCATCGCTCCCGGTCCCACTGGGAAAACACCCGTTACATCAACACCCGGAGCAACAAAGTCAGGAGACATCATCGGGAGCCTTGTAGGACCCCATGAGGATCTTGGATAAAGTGTATTTGTATAGCTGTTATATGCTCCTACGGTAATAACTCCGATTGCGGTTCCGGGCACCACTATCGTGTAATAAGGAGTGGGCGCCAAGAATTCCACACTTGGGGAAACAAACCCGGTTATAGGCAGCCAGGAATGAAACACTCCGTCCAAAATTATGTCTCCGAACACCTCCACCGTCCAGATACCGGGAGTGGCGTCAAGTATTTTAATTATTATAACCTCTCCTCCGCTTCCTTCTACGGGGAAGTAATATTCTATTACCACTGTTGCTCGTTCCAGTATTAACCTTGTAGTATAGACGGTTCCGCTCCTGGCGGGCACTCTGCTTATCAATTCGCCCGTAGGCGATCTTACCGCAACCGATAATCTGTCCGCCGCTGTTCCCCATATGTTCATATATATATTTCCGGCGTTTTCCCCTGCTCTTATCTCAATGGTCTCGGACGAACCGGTCTCGGTAATCACTCCCTGCGTGTGGTGCCTTGCCTGGCTCTCGTTTCCCGCCGCCAAGCAAAGACATACACCACCTATATTGGAAACACTGCTCAGGTATTCCTCAAACAGCGTAAAGCCGTCATGACCTCCCATATTTGTTCCCAGCCCTAAGCAAATTGCTACCGGGCGGTTCAGCTCCTGCGCTTTTTCGAGTATATATTCTATCCCCACCATAATCGCCGTGGACTCAAACGCATTCTCCTGCTCCGGCGGAATAAGAAACCGCTCCCTTACATAATTCCTTGCTGTTTTCAGCTTTAC
>CAZGJQ010000061.1:0-11677 GCA_964525815.1 uncultured Oscillospiraceae bacterium | reverse complement strand
TCGGTATCATTCACATCAAAGGGCAGTATCATAAGCTTATACTCTATTTCCTCGGGCAGCCTGTACTGCCTTATACTCTCAAGTATTAATAGATAATCCCTGACATCCATTTTTGTATAATAATCACTCTTTGTCTTCCCGGTGCTCCAAAGCGCAAGCTTCTCCTTGAGCGGTAATCCGGGTATTCCGGTTATCGCTTCGCTCGGTCCCAAAACAGCTCTTTCTATCGGGCTGTCCTTTGTCTTAAGGCTATCCTCACAAAAATATATATCGTCGTCGATAATCCCCACATAACCGACATCATATATACCCTTTCTGCCCGCTCGTCCCGCAATTTGCTTTATCTCCTGAGTGCTTAGGTACCGAACCTCCTCCCCGTCATATTTTTGTAAACCGGTGAAAATTATTCTGCGTATCGGCAGATTTACCCCCATACCGATAGCATCGGTAGTAACAAGTATCTTGTTTTTACCACTGAGAAATGCTTGGTACTGCATTCTTCTGACCTCCGGAGGCAGGTCTCCGTAAATAACGCTGCTGCTTACTCCCCGCTCCGAAAAGAATTTTGACAGATACAGCACCTTTTTTTTGGAAAATGCAACAATGGCATCCCCTTTTTCGATTTTTTTCAGGGAAAAAGGCTCATATATAACCTCAAGCGGAGTCTTTCTTGTATATTCGTTAACCTCATAAGTATCTCCGCAATCCTCTATAAGACGAAGAATAAGCTCCTTTGCGTTGATAGCTCCGCAAACATGAATTTCGGCGCATTGTATTCCCAGCAACGCTCTTGTCCATGCTTGTCCTCTCTGCGAGTTTGCGATCATCTGTATTTCATCAATAACCGCTATATCATATTCTGCATCAACATCCAGCTTTTCAACCGTCGAGCATACATGCTGAGCTCCCTCGACAAGAATTTCTTCTTCTCCGGTTATCAGGTTGCAGGGAACACCCTCTCTGTTAAGCTTTTCGTAATTCTCCAGCGCCAAAATACGCAGAGGTGCAAGATACACTCCCTTTTTAGCTGATTTAAGCCTCTCGACCGCCTTATAGGTCTTGCCCGTGTTAGTATCCCCTAAGTGCAGTATTATACTGCGTTTTTTCTTTCTCGCCTTTGGATACTCATCCTTAGGGTCTGCGGGAAGCCGTCTCTCAAACTCCTTCGCTATCAATTTTGGTATATGGCTGGTTATAAGCACCGACATAATACCCGAGCTTATATATGCCTCCCTGTTGCTACCGATAACCTCCTCGAAGTAAAAGCGTGTTCTTTTTTGTAGATTGTAGTTTCGCAAAATCCTTTCTGATACAATATCCAATAGCCTTAGGTAACCATCATATACCTCTCCGAACTCCTTCGAGTGTTTAATGCTCATCTCGTTTAGTTTTCTAATTTTTTTCCTTATACCTGCTTCATGATTCCATAGCTTGGAGTCCTTGGTTCTCTCAACGCTGCTTCTTGTGTTTTTCAGCTGCTTTTTCAGCTTTTCGATTTCTCGGGCTTCTTTTTGGTATTTTTTCATTACACACCCTTTTCCGCAATTAAAGATATTTGACTTTTTTATTCTTCTTATGTATAATTAAACAAACACTTATTAAGGAGTTCACATATGAAAGTACTAAGGATAATACTCATTTTTGTTTCCGTTTCTCTTCTTATCGCCTCCTGCGGAGGAGAAATGCAAGAAAACAAAAGCGACGAATCAAGAAGTGATTCTGCTGTATCGGAAACAGAAAACACCTCTACGACAGACCAAGCCTCAACCGATATATCTGAGCCGGACATGAGCGAGGACGAGAGCGAAGAACTGCCCGCATACATAACCAATTATATTTCGTATGCACCCATTTCTACAACGCTTCGAGCAACCGATTCTACCTCAATCCGACTTACCGGCATTAACAAATCGGCGGAATACGGGGATGTTATTTTATATACCAGAGATTTTGGCTCGAATATGCATCTCAAGGACGGCACCTATGAGGATTATGCCGTTTTGGTCTGTGAATACAGCCATACTTATTTCGGATATGTAAAAACGGCGGTTTATAATGCTGGAGAGGACAATAACAAGTCTGAAATTGAGATTCCGGAGGACGGTTTTATTGTGCTCGCTCACAGCGCACAGGAAAGTATTATAAGCAAGCTCGGAAGACTGGATACGGTCACTCCCCTCTTTGTGCACGGCGTGCAGATAGCCGATGTTGGTTTTTCTATATCCGAAACAAGCACCCCTATTGAAATAGACGGCTCGGTAGGCAGTGAGTGGAGTGCATTTCACATCGACTCAATTGACGAGAACAATGAGCTGTGGGCGTACTCCTCCTTTGAGGAAAACAATTATTACACCACCGCTGATTACTATATGACCTATGACAGCGATTATCTGTATCTTGCGGTTGTTGTAAACTCTCCGTATCATTATTGCCCGATAACACCTTCCACCGCAAACAGCATGTGGCAGTATGAATGCATTCAGGTCAAGGTTGTGGACCAGAGCCCCTTGTCAGAGTTTATGCTGGAGCACTTCGACCACATTACCGACCAAAAAGCCGTAAACGAGGGACATGTACGTTCATACGGTTTTGCTGTTAATAACGAAGGAGAGACCTGCTACTATGAATCCGGAATAAGCACCACCTTTGAGGGGCTTGCGAGTGTAGTACGGGATGACGGGGCGCAAACAACTACCTACGAGGTTGCAATACCTTGGTCGGAATACGGCATTAATATATATGAGCTGACCGAAATAGGAGTAACCTTTTCAATAAATTCAACCAACGAGGAGGATATTGAAACCGGAAACTGGAGAAACCTTATTCTCAGGGACGGCGGCGGTGTTATCGGCAGAAACGATTGGTCAAAGATTCCGGTTGTGTCCCTGAACCTTGCGGAATAGATTCTTTTTGCTCAAAAACCTGATTATACTCATAATAAAATAAAATTCAATGATTAAACCTCTCTGCACGCTAAGGAGAGGTTTTTTTATACAATAACCCTATTGTTCCAAAAACAAAAAAGACATATTCATCATTCAAGAAAAGTAATGTTGCGATTTCTACCAAATAATAGTATAATACATATAATACCTGAGAAAGGAATTCCCAAATGAACTCATTCATCTACGAAACTCATGTTCACACAAGCGAAACCAGTCCCTGTGCAAAGGCTTCCGCAGAAGAAGTTGTTAGCTTTTATAAGGAGATTGGCTACAGCGGCATAATAATTACAGACCATTTCATATGCAGAGGGGAGGAAATGGCGGAGCCGGATAAATGGAAGGAAGCGGTAAATAATCTTTGCATGGGATATAATAAAGCAAGGGAAATCGGAGAAAAAATAGGTTTACAGGTTTTTTTCGGATGGGAATACTCAAGAGTTCCTCATTCCGGAACGGATTTGCTTACATATGGCTTGGATGCGAGCTGGCTGCTTGAGCATCCTGAGGTTGCCACTATGAGAATAAGCGATTATTGCGATCTCGTTCATAGCGACGGGGGTTTTATCACACAGGCTCACCCGTTTAGGGAATCATGGTATATTGAGATGATTCGGTTGTTACCCAGAAAGGTAGATGCGGTTGAGGTTATTAATGCAAGCCTTTCTGAGTTCATCTATGGTATAGCCGAAAAATATGCGGACTACTATTCACTTATTAAGAGCGCAGGCAGTGATAACCATTTCGGTTCTAAGCTGAAGCAGGTCGCCGGCTTGTCGTTTGATACAAGGCTCCAAGATATACATAGCTTTATTTCGGCTGTAAAGGATAACAAGTCTGAGATTTATTTTAAGAAATTCGATACCAAAGCAGAATCATAAAAAACTGATTATCGAAGGAAGGGTTATTAAATGAAGGTAATAATTGTCGGAGGAGTGGCAGGCGGAGCAACTGCTGCCGCAAGGCTACGCAGGCTTAACGAGGATGCACAAATCATTATGTTTGAGCGGGATGAGCATATTTCCTTTGCCAACTGCGGACTCCCCTATTATATAGGAGGAGCGATAAAGGAGCGGAGCAAGCTCCTCGTTCAGACAGTAGAGGGAATGTCGGCACGCTTTAATCTGGATATTCGCAATTTTACTGAGGTAACCGAGATTAATCGAGAAAAAAAGACCATAACCGCATATAACAGAACGGAAAACAGAGCATATGAAGAGAGCTATGATATACTGATTCTTTCACCCGGTGCAAAACCGATAAAACCAAATATTGATGGAATCTCTGAGGCCGATAACCTGTTTGTGCTGCGTAATATTCCGGATACAGACGCTATAAAGAGCTTTGTCGACACAAAGAAGCCAAAGACAGCGGTGGTTGTGGGCGGAGGTTTCATCGGCATAGAAATGGCGGAAAACCTTACTGAACTCGGTATAAAAACAACCATAGCAGAGAAGCTCCCGCAGGTAATGCGTCCTGTTGACTTTGAGATGGCACAGTTTCTGCATCAGGAGCTTAATCATCACGGGGTAGATCTTATACTCGGAGACGGTATTTCTGGATTCAAGGATAACGGCCATACAGTTTGCCTTGAGAGCGGAAAAACTCTTTCCGCTGATATGGTTATGCTTTCAATCGGAGTGATACCGGAGAACAGCCTTGCAAAATCAGCAGGGCTTGCGCTCGGTGCCAGAGGACATATTAAAACGGCTGATACCCTTCAGACTTTTGATGCAAAAACAGGGGAAACCGTAAGCGACATTTATGCAATCGGAGATGCGATTGAGGTTACGGATAGAATCAACGGAAGCCAGACCGCCATTCCGCTTGCATGGCCCGCCAACCGTCAGGGGCGGCTGGTTGCCGATCATATCAGCGGACTTCCTTATATACGCTACGAGGGCTCACTCGGTGCTTCGGTCGCAAAGGTGTTTGATTTAACTGTGGCTTCAGTAGGTAACAACGAGGCAACGCTTAAATCTAAAAGCATAAAATACTCCGCAATTCACGCACACCGCACAAACCACGCCTCTTATTATCCCAACGCCACCAATATATCGCTTAAGCTGCTCTTCTCACCCGAGGACGGTAGGATTCTTGGTGCGCAGGCCGTGGGTAGAGAGGGAACCGAAAAGCGGATTGATGTCCTTTCTACGGCAATAAGGCTGGGAGGAACAATAAACGAACTTCCGGATATAGAGCTGTGCTACGCTCCCCCCTATTCCTCCGCAAAGGATCCGGTTAATATACTCGGATATATAGCCACAAATGCGGTAAGCGGAAAGTATAAGGTTATACATTATAACGAAGTCGATGATTTTGTAAAAAACGGCGGTTTTCTGCTTGATGTACGCACACCGCTTGAATTTTCGGCCGGGTATATACATGGTGCCGTTAATTTACAGGTTGACGAGCTTAGAAACAAGCTGAATGAGCTTCCCGCCGATAAGAACGCACCTATATGCGTAACCTGCCAGGTCGGGTTAAGAGCGCATGTGGCTCTTATGCTGCTGCACGGAAAGGGTTACACCAACCTGAGCAATCTTTCCGGCGGATATCTGACATACAAGACAGCACATTACAAGGCTGTATCTGAAAGCGGCGCTTCTGTAAACGGCAAGGAAAAAGATGCCGAAGCCATTGTGGACACCGACAACCAGACGGTGGAGCCGGCAAAAACAATAGATGTGGACGTATGCGGACTGCAATGCCCGGGTCCGCTTATGGCAACGCATAACGCCTTAAAAACCGCCGGCAAGGGTGATAAGGTACGCATAATCTCCACCGACTTCGGCTTCCTTAAGGATGTTGAGAGCTGGACCAAGGCAAACGGGCATGACCTTTTATCCCTTACAAACGAGGACGGTAAATACACTGCGCTGATTCAAAAGGGCGGTCGAAAAACCGATCTGCAGAGCTGCACGGTCAATCAGGAAAACGCAACAATAGTTGTTTTCAGCGGTGAGCTGGACAAGGCGATCGCATCCATGATCATTGCGCAGGGAGCGGCTGCCAGCGGCAAAAAGGTTACCGTCTTTTTTACATTCTGGGGACTTAACGCATTGCGCAAAAACGGTCGGGTAAAGGCGGAGAAAAACATTATCGAGAAAATGTTCGGCTTTATGATGCCCAGAGGTGCAAGGAAGCTGCCTCTCTCCAATATGAATATGCTCGGAATAGGTCCCAAGATGATCAAGGGTATTATGAAAAAGAAGAATGTGGACGACATAGAAACCATGATAAAAAACGCCATGAAGGAGGGCGTTCGGTTTATCGCCTGCACCATGAGCATGGATCTTATGGGAATAACCAAGGAGGAGCTTATCGACGGAGTTGAATACGGCGGAGTGGCTACCTATATAACCAGTAACGAAAACGCCGGGACTACTTTATTTATATAGCTTTTTTACAGCCCTACGATATTCATGTACTTTCTTGGCGAGATTCCGTTTTCGTTTCGGAACTCACTCGAAAAATAGCTTGCACTCGAGAATCCGGAGCGGAATGCAACCTCGCTCACCGTATAGAATCCTGTTTCCAGCAGCCTTTTCGCACAATTCATGCGCAACCGTTTTAAGTATTTTATCGGCGGCATGTCGAAGGATTGCTCGAACAATCTGCGAAAGTATGCCTCGCTGATTCCTGCCAATGCGGAAAGATATGCTATACTCAAATCATTATTCGAATAATGCATATGCAGGTACTCAACCGCCGGTTCCAGGAGCCGGTGGTTTTTGTACTTGCTGCCAATCTCGCCACCCGTATTTAGTTTTGTAATTATTCTGTAAATATCAGTCATACATTGAATATTACCGGAAGCAGGATTTTGCTCCCAACTTTTTACCAATGAATTAAAAAGCGCTTCGGTTTCGCTCAAGTCTGAAGGTGTTTTCACACAAATTTCCTCTCCCAGCTCCTCTGCGGTAATAAAATGCAGAGCAATCATTTCGGAGCGTTCCCTAACAATATGTGAATAGGTCAACCCCTTGGGAACAAAGCTTACCGCACCCCGGCGGGAAATATGTCTTTGACCCTTCGCAGAAATTTCGGTAATACCGCTTAGTCTGTACGAAAGGCTGTGGAAATCCCTTGCCGGAATGGATGACATGCTTCTGTCAACCGTGCAGCTAAGTACACTGAAGCCGGTTACCGTGATATTTTTTAGTTCAAAGAAATCCATATCTGCTCCTCCGTTGTTGTTATAAGTATTATATATAAAGTATAATAGAAAAGCAAGTACCGAAATTTTAAAGTTTTGTTCGATTTTTATATTGCTTTACGGTGAATAAATGCCTATTATATAGATATATATCGTTATAACATGAATTAAGGAGTATTGATTTATGGAATTACTGGAGAAAAAAATCACCGATTTTGCGAAAAAATCCGGTATTGATTTAATCGGTTTTGCATCCAAGGAGCGCTTTGAAAACCTGCCTGCGGGTAAGAATCCCTTTTCTATTTTCCCTGAGGGAAAAACCGTTATTATGCTCGGAAAAAGAATTTGCAGAGGCTCCCTACGGGGTATTGAGGAGGGCACAAACTTTTCTGATTACGGCATGTTTGGAGCAAACTGGCTGGAGGACGAGTTCCTTACATATGCCTGCTACGACCTTACAAGAGTGATCGAGGACGAGGGCTGGGAGGCATGTCCGATATTCCCAAATCCCACCGAGGTTAACCCTCAAGGCGTTCCTATATCCCCCGTGAAGCCCGCTCCCAATGTTCATCCCGACTTTGAATATGCCGCTGTTGCAGCCGGTGTTGCGGAGCTGTCTTATAACAATATAATGTTTTCACCCAAGTTCGGCTCCCGTCAGCGTTTCCAGATGATAATTACGGACGCAGAGCTTACCCCCACTCCCCTGCTTGAAAAAGGTGTCTGCGACAATTGCATGAAGTGTGCGGATGCTTGTCCGCTCGGAGCGATTTCAAAAACGGAATATTCGATTGTTGAAATATGCGGTAAAAAAATGAAGGTCGCTAAGATTGACTTTTCCAAGTGCAATAATTGCCCTAACGGAGCAAAAAGAAACCGTTTTACCGCAGCAGCAAAGCCGGATCGGATTCCCGCTTTGTGCAACCGTGTCTGCCTTAACCACCTGGAGGAGAAAGGACTAATAAGTAACAGGTTTGAAAATACTTTTATTCAAAGAAATCCCTGGGCTAAGGACGGCTCGGGAAGGAATGTTGAGGTTAAATTAACGGAGCAGAAAAAATGAAGTTAACATCTGAAATGATAAAAGCCCGTGCGAAGGAGCTGGGTATTGATGACATTGGTATAGGTAATATTGAGCGGTTTGACCTTGCTCCCCCGCTTATGTCCCCCAAGAGTTATTTTCCCGGTGCTAAGAGTGTGATTGCAATTGTTATGCGAATACCGAGGGGTTCTTATCGGGGTATAGAGGAGGGTACACACTGGCATAATTACACCTTTTACTCATACAACAAGCTTAATACACTTATAAGACCCCGTCTTACATATGAGCTATGCCGTTTTATCGAGGATACGGGCTGGGAGGCGGTACCGCACTTCCCTGCTGTTCCGGAGCGAAATCCCGTAAGTGAACCTGTCGCACCGGGAAGGCTACCTCCAAATATAGTAACGAGCATACGACTTATAGCGGCGGGAACAGGAGTGGGAGAGATTGGATATTCAAAGGTTTTTCTCAACAAAAAGTTCGGTCCCCGCTTGAGGTTGGGTTTGATTTTTACAGACGCAGAGCTGGAGCCCGATCCCATTCTGGATACCGGAGCGATATGCTCGCACTGCGGCGCTTGTATACGGGAATGCCCGGGTAATGCGGTTCCTTCCCTCAAGGACAAGGATGCCCGTATCACAATAGACTTCGGTGAAAAAAAGGTCTGGTACGGGGATGTACAAATGGGACGCTGTACGCTCACTCATCACGGCTTCAACAATGAGATATCCCCTTTTCACAAAAAGGCTTTTCCGCATATGGCGTTCGATGTGCGCACTTCGGATATGTCCGAAGAAGAAGCGTATCGTCTTACCTATCCCATGGCATACTCAAAATGGGCTACCACCTATGATGAGAATGACAGTAATTCGGTTATCCAGTATTACGACTATATTATGAAGCATACCGGTTACTTTGCGATTTGCGGAGCGAGAGGCTGTATACGAGCCTGTATGGACAGTCTTGAAAAGCAAAAGCGCATAGAAAACAGGTTTCATAACCCGTTTTATCGCAAAAAATCCTGGCTCCTACCCAATAAACCGCAAAAGACAAGAAAAAACATCAATCCCTATAGAGATGATTATTTAGATAAGAAATACCCCGGCATCAGAGAAAACGAGTACGAATATGACGGTCAAAAAGATGAAAAGTCTGATTCTGATTAAAAAAAGGTAAGCACTTTTTTTTAATAGGTATTAAAATAAAGGACTGAGCTCCGCTGATTGCGGGGCTCTGTCCTTCGTAATTTTTATTAACCGGTAAGTTTAATCGATTTCAACCTTGATGGTATTATCGACCTTTTCCTTTTTGGGAACCGTAATTATGAGAACGCCGTCCTCCAGCTTCGCTTTTATATCGGAAGCATCAATTTCTCCGAGATAAACGCTTCTGGTCATAGAGCTTTGCTTGCGCTCTCTGTGAAGATAGTTCTCTTCCTTGTTCTCTTTTTCCTCGTTACGGCTTACCGTAATACCCAATCTTCCTTCATTTACCGAAATATTGATTTCATCCTTCTTAACACCCGGCAGATCAGCGGATACGACATAATCCTTCTCATTATCCTGTACATCCATCTTAAAGGCATTGTTGCCTAAGTTTCTGCGGATTAACCTGCTGTCTGCAAAGAAGTCATCAAGCATGTTGTAGAAATCCTCAAATCCTGTGTTGAAGAAACTGGGTTGGTTTGAACCAAATGGTATAAGTGCTGCCATGTGTAACAACTCCTTTCGTTTATTTGTTAGCACTCGACGCATCTATGTGCTAATTATGGTTATATTTTACTTTTAGACACTAGGCAAATCAACATTATAATATTAATTATGTGTAAACATAATGTTACATTGTGGAATAAATATATTATAGTAAGCGTTATGGCAGATGCGTTGCTAATAATCCTCCAAGCATAATGAAGCTATTATGGTCAACATCTCATTAGTGAAGTCGGTTTGCTCAACATAGCAAAACACCTCTATCTCCCTTTTAAGCAAATAGCGTATAAACAGAGAAATACCGGCAGGGAGGAATCCCGCGATATTCCCCTTTTCCGTTGCTGCCGACAGCATATCCTTACTTGGAGCCTTCTCGTCTTCGCATAGGATAAGTCTTGTGCCTACCGACAATATATCAAATAAATACGAAGCGTTATCCAGTGCATAGCTACCCTGTAGCTCCAGTATATCCAAGACAATGGTTTTTTTACGCTCCTTGTTCAGCTTTTTTACCGCTTCCCATCTGTTCTTCTTTATATCCTGAAGGAGTGATTTATTTTTTCCGGTTAATCTCATCACAAATCGACCTCGATTGCCTTATTCAACGAAAACGAATAAATTATCGCCGTGGACACCTGTCTTCCAGTCATCAGTGCAACCGCTTTGCTGTAGTATAGAAGCTGCTCTCTGTGTCTTTCGATTAGTATTTTTTCTCCGCTCTCCTTGGGAACTACATCGGTCTTATAATCCACCAAGGTAAAGCTGCCGTCTGCATTCTCAAAGAAACAATCAATAACACCCTGTACAAGGATATTTTCGTCTCTAGGTCCGCCTATCCATTCCGCACTTTCGGTTATGGAAAAACGCTTCTCTCTGTATATTTTTTTTGCTGAGCGCATTTTCCGGTACAGCTCTGAGGAAAAGAAAGCGTTTATGCTGGAAAAGGATAATAGCTCATATTGCTCCTGTGTAATCATTTTACGCTGTAGTAGGCGTTTTGCCTCTGCTATAATGCCGTTTTCTTCAAGATAATCAAAGCTTGCGAACTGCATGAATATATGATTTGCCGTACCCCTTTCCGTCGCTTTGCTCATTTGCGTTTGAGCAAATCTTGGACGAGACAAAATCATTTTTTCATTTACAACAGCTTTTTCGACTTTACCATGCGGCAGCTCGGTTACCGAGAGCTTTGCCGCCGTTTCTGCTGCCGCCGAATAAGGATAAAAGTAATCAATAATCGCTTCTGCTCTTCCCTTAAAATCTTGATTGATGTCCTCGGCTATTGTTTCGGTCACTTCTATAGCTCGCTCCGTTATGAAGGTGTCGGATTCGGGTATTATATAAGTATTAAAAAAGGTATGCTCTTTTTTAATAACAGTATGCAAAATCCAATCGGAAAAGGACAACGCTCCCATCGGATTATATGCTTTCTCTGTGTAATCCTCCGTAACGCAGCAGGTAACATACAGTCTTTCTCTTGCACGGGTCATCGCAACATAGAGTTTTCGCAGCTCCTCGTCCATGCTGTTATCTTTTTCGGCAACCGAAATGATTCTTCTGTTGCAGGTTTCCCTTATTGTCAATTTCTCGGCATCCCTTATGCGATAGCCAAAACCGAATTCCCTTGAGAGCAGCAAATCGCCCTTTGCGTCCCTGCTCCCAAAATTCCGGGCTGTATCCACCAAAAAGCAAACCGGGAACTCAAGACCCTTTGATTTGTGTATTGACATAATGCGGACAATATTTCCGTCCTGTTTATTAAGCTTGGCGTTTGCAAGGTCGGCTCCCCTATCAGCTATGTCTTCTAAATACATTATAAACGAGC
>CAZGJQ010000060.1:0-11982 GCA_964525815.1 uncultured Oscillospiraceae bacterium | reverse complement strand
AACAAGATCTGGCTGGATTGATGATGGTACTCTTCTTACAAATGGTGTGTATGGAGACATTAATTCCATCGGCGGAACCGTCTTTGCAGGCTGGCAGGGCGGCGGTACTGGCGAAAATGCCGGAACCTTAACGCCTGATGTAGAGCTTGACGGTACAATAGTCAAGATCATCGACCTCGGTGAGACTGTTGAAGGAATGCACAAGTTCGTTGCGTCCTCCGGACAGGTTGCTGCTTGGGGAATCTGTTTCCCGGATGACGTAACCTTCTATGCCTCTGCAAACGGTATACATTATCAGTTGCTGGGCTCCGGTGTTGCACAGGATTATAACGGCGGTGAAACCGGAGGACAGTTTAAAGAGACACAGAACTATGTAGTTGAGCTTGAGGAAGGCATTGCAGCCCGTTACATAAAGGCTGTTATCACACCTCCCGAAGACGACTATGTAATCGCAGCTATCGGCGAAATCGCTGCGTTTAAGAACGAATATCTTCCTTCCGGCGATGTTCCGATAGGAAACGTTAACGCATATTGGCTGTCCGCTGAAATGGCCGCTACGGATAACGGAGTCGGCGGAACTTATGCGGTTGGACAGCTCGCAAACATTTATACGGATGTAGGCGAGACGGTCGGCACTCTTTGCGGCGGCACCTACCTTTCATGGTGGACAGTCGGCGTTTATGAGTGGAATGATATTTATGGCGCTTATGAGCTCACATATTACAATAAGGATATGGGAGATACCACCAAGCAGGAAAAAGCTGATTTGGTTGTTCCCGAAAACGGATTTGTTATCGCTACTCACGGCGGTATGAATCCTATTAACGACGGAAACCTTATTTTCAGAGAGCAGTCTGTCGGCGCTGTCGGTTATCTTTACGGTGATGCTACCGTGGGATATGATATCTCGACCCTTGCACCGCAGACCAACCTTATAGGCAGGATGACTCTCTCGCTCATTACAGAGGTTGATGGAGCTTACAGCCCGTTCGGCGTTAAGTTTGACGCACAAGCGGTTGTTTCTGACGCAGCTTTGACCGGAGTCAATGTTGCCGAGGGTAATAGCTATACAGCATCTGTTGTCGGCGAAAATCCTCTTGCTGCCATAGGATCCGGCGGTAATTATTTAGACGATGGTATAAAACTTACCGATGGTACTGTAGCAACGGCTTACAATGTTGATACAGTAGGCTTCTACAGAGCTGATTACGGTTATGTAACCGTTGATCTTGAAGAAGCTTCGGCGCTGTCAGCCTTCAGGATGGCTTTCTGGCAGCAAACCGGCTACGGAATCGGCGGACCGGACGGAATCTCCGTTTCGGTATCCGATGACGGCGAGACCTGGACATATCTCGGTGAAATGGATCACACACCGGCAGAAGGTCTGACCTACGCTACATTGATTCTTCCCTATACTATTACAGCAAGGTATGTAAAATATACCACTGACTGCGGAGCTAAGACATTTGTATTTGCTTCAGAGGTTATAGCTGTTGAGTATGATCCGACAATAGTTCCGATTGAAGTTGATTTCTTCGTATCTCACTTCAATGAGTCCGAGGAAGGAGCTGGCGTTATATACAACTCAAAATTCGGTGAGACTGTTACCAACGCTTGGTGGAACCTCGTTCAGTTTACATGGAACGAAGCGGGCTACTACGAAGTAACCGCAACCGACTTCCGCGGCGGAAGCGGACAGACCGCACCCATGGCAATACCGGAGAACGGTTTCGTTTACGGTGTTAACCACGGTAACAACTACCCCGCACTTGTTGCTCAGGGATATACTCAGTATGAGGGACTTCCCAACTACACAAACGCGTATGCATCTCCTATGATGACCAGCATGCAGCAGTTTGAGGTAGGCGAGAAGGTTTACTTCTACGGATTTGATCCGGAGTACGAGGCAATCCTTGACGGCGCCGAGAACGAGGTTCTTTGGTATGAGGACGGCTATGAATGCAATATTAAAGCAGTTCGTAAAGTGCCTAAGGCTTCGGTTGAAGCTGAACTCGGTGCGTACTTTACACCTCACGAGAGCTTCTCGGTTACCAATATCGGTGCTTATGTAACAACAGGTACAACCAGCATTTACACATCCGATGTAACCAGCGCAGGAAAGAACTTCCGCTGGTCTGCGGTTTATGTATTTTCTCCTACCGAATTTACGGGTTTGTTTGAGCTTAGCGGCGCAGGTGTTAACCTCCTGACAGATCCCGATGTTACGGTAACCGTTCCTACGGGTGGATTTGCAATAGTGATTAACAATGCTGTTCATTCCAGCGGAGTTGACTCCAGGTTGCTTTATGCCTATGCTTCGGAGAATTGGGTTGGAGCGGTCTCGTCGGCTATGTCTACGAGCTTCTTGTCCAATAATATAAATTATGCGGAGCAGCAGGGAGACGGTTCATACACCGGAGTTTATATTTCTCCTTATGATATGGAGCTTGGAACAAACACTCTCGGTACAACCGATCCTAAGATTATAACGGGCTTCAGCTTGTATGATTATGGATTCGAACCGGGACTTGCTCAGGAGAATACCGAAATAGCCATTAACTTCACAACCGAATGGGCAGTAGGTACCGCATTACTTACTTCGAGTAAAGTAGGTCAGTCCATGACACTCGGCGAGCTTACCGGAAACAATTACTGGTATTGGCATCTTGCCGTTTGCGAGTGGAGCGAAGCTGATGACGCTTATGTGGTAACGGCGAAGTATAATCTGTTTGAGGATCATACCAATGTCGAAATACCCGCAGGCGGATTCATATTAGGTGTTCACTCTGCATCCGCTGACTTCGGTACATTTGCCGGACTTAAGGCAGGAAACAAGGTCTATCTGTACAATGTTGACCCGCTTTATACAAAGCCGGGCGACACATTCGCAGATGCATACTTCTCCTTCCCCGGCGCTTCGACTGAAGAAGGTGAAGTACCGGTAACCCCGACACCCATAGCTAAAATGGATGTTACAAACAATAACGCATTCTTAGCTGATGTGGTTACTCTTCTTACAAGAGTAGAAGGAAACGCAGCAGCAACTATTGGCGAGATTTCTGCTATCTTTGAGGGTGACCCCGAGGATTATAACTACTTCTATCTTGCAGTGGTCGAGTGGAGCGACGTTAATGCACGCTACGAGATTACCGCTAAGTATGATGTACTCGGCAGACCCGCAGGCGAAAAGACCGATGTTGTTGTTCCCGCAGACGGATTTATTATAGCTGTACATGGTGGTGTATCCGGAAGCGGAGCGTTTATAAATTCTGTGGAAGTTGGCGATGCAGTATATCTCTACACCGATGCAACCGATTTTGCAATTATCGATTCCGGTGCAAGAGATGAGCTTGCAAACACCTATTTCACAGTAGGTAAGTACGATTATTCTGCAACTGTTAAGTATTATGTACCTGATGCGGATACGACAGCCATCGACAATGCTATCGATCAGATACGCAATCTTGACGAGGCTGACTTTACCGAAGAGACTTGGGCTGACTTCATCGAAGCTATTGAGGATTACTTCTTCAAACTCGGAGGAACGCTTTCCGTATTCGGAGGAGTAGGACCTTATGTAGATGATGTTACTAACCTTTCTGATGAAACCGAAGTAGGTGTAGGTGACCTTACGCTTCTTGTTGACGGCGATAAGGTATCCGGTGCAGGTAACTGGGGTAGCTTCTCAGGTGCGGTTCTGTTTAATAACAAGGTTTGCACCGATGAGCTTCTTAACCCGACAGTAGAGCTTGTGCTTAATCTTGACGAGGTAAGAACAATCGATAAGGTTATACTTGATTTCTATCACTGCTATAATGTAATGATAGGTCTTCCGAGAGACAATGAGGTAAGACTCAGCTACTCGGTTGACGGTGTTAGCTACACTTCTCTCGGAACCTTCACATTTGATGGTGCGGCAGCAGCCGGCGAATACGGTGTAATCGAAGCTGTATTCGACATAGGGGAAGTTGACGCTCAGTACATCGGAGTCGAGTTTAACTTCGGACCCAGCCCGTTTGAAACAGATGGCAAGGTAGTTTGGGAGTTCATCTCTCTTACCGAGGTTTCTGTAGCCGAACCGGTTGAGGTAGAGCCCTTCTCGCTTCAGAGCTTGGTTGATTATATCGACGCAGGCGGCTTTGACGCAGAGGCTCAGACCCTGCTCGATGATGCAGCAATCGATATTATCCTTGCCAAGAACGAGCTTGTTCCCAATGTAATACTTGGTGACCTCGATGGCGACGGTGAATTCACTGCAACCGATATTAACTTGGCACTTAATGGTATAGCTGGTCTTGCCGTTCTTGACATAGCACAAGAATTAGCTGCCGATGTTGATGGCGACGGAGAATTTACTGCTACTGATATTAATGTTATGTTAAATATGATTGCTGGTTTGATATATGATTGGCCAGCAAATAACTAAAAAACATACAAAGGAGTTTTTATGAAAACTAAAGCAATTAGGAAACTTGCTCTGTTGCTGGTAGTAATAATGGTTTTCAGCAGTATTCTGATGACAACCGCATCCGCTGAGGATGATGTTGTACAGTTTGGATTTAATCCATATTATGGTGTAGATGCTGAGAATAATGTAAACTATCTTGGAACAGAGACTGGAGGTTTCCCAGATGATCTTTTTGCAGTTGCCGTAGAATATGATTCGGTCTCAACACCTATTTGTTGGACACAAATAGATATTTCGTGGGATGCTTCAAAGATTCAACTCATTTATGCAACAGACGGGGAGGATATATTAAGTGCTTATTCTGGTAGAATCCCTACAGGAACAACTGGTGTTGTAAATGATGAGTTAACCGGTAACAGAGAACCTGGAAACCTTATTACAAATAAGGCAAGTGCAGGCAACTGGAACTATACGGTAGCCGGATTCCCCCCTCAGACCTACACCTTAACAGAAGCAGCTATATGCTTTTTGTACTTCAAGCCTTTAAGTGCGGAACCTGCAAATGTAACATTTTCATTTAATTTTACTCAGGCACAGCATAAGCCAGTAGGTTTGTCATACGACTTAGTATCCGAAGGTACAAGCGCTGTTGTAAAGCTCAACGGTGGAGCTGCTGATGTTGATCCTGTTAAGTCTCTCGGTGCTAAGGTTAACCAGGCACTCAAGGGAATAAGGTTCGGCTCAGAGTACAATAAGAAAGACCTCAAGGAAGTTGAAGAGATAGGAATGCTTCTGTACCCGACAGCAAAGCTCGGAGCAGATACACTTGATATGGATTACTATCTTGCTAATCCGTTTTCCGCTGAAAACGAGACCGGCGTAGTAAAGGTGCAGGCAATTGGAATTTCTGCAAGCGATTTCGTACCCGGAAGAGCGTTCGGACTGTATGACAAGTTCGTATACTTCGTAACTCTTCTTAACGTACCGGATGCAAATCTTGCAACCGACGTAACTGCGGTACCGTTTATTGTTTACGCAGACGGTGAAATCGTTTACGGCGATCCGCTTGTTCGTAACTACAACGCCGTCTTAGCCGCTTCAGACGATTTTGATGAGTAAGGGGGAAGTATAAATGAAAAAAACATACATATCTCCTGAACTCGAGCTTATAAGGTTTGAAGTTGAGGACATAATCACAGAGAGCGGACTTGCTACAACCGAAGGGGATAACACATTTGAAGCCCCTGAGGGCTGGTGGTCATAATAAGTCCGAGCTGAAGGTTCAGCTATTTGAGGCAGGGTTTTTACCCTGCCTCTTTGTTATGAATAATAAATATTGACAATAAGGTAAAAAAAGGATATAATATAGACACAAAAAAACTCATTTAGTATAGAAAGGAATATAACAATGAAATTAAATTCATTTAGACTTATTGCAATCCTTATTGTCTGCGCTATGCTTACTGCGGGGATAATGGTGTTCACTGTGGGAGCGGAGGAGGCTGACTCCTTGTATGTAACTGCCATAAACGAAAAGGTAACGGGCGGCAGCGGTACTGTGTTTACTTTTGGCTTCAATAATTCGGACACGATAAAGTCCGACCCTAATGCGGACGGAGGCGGTAACTTCGTTTGGGCGACGGTTATTACCTGCGAGCCTACCGATACGGCGGGTGTGTACAAGATGACCTCCATTCAGAGTAATCTTGCCAACGATGTAACCGTGACAATACCTGAGGGCGGTTTCCTTTATGCCGCTCATGTAGATGATACCGAGGAAGCAAAGGAATCCGGACTGCATGAAAGATCAAGTAAAAATGTTGACAAGCTAAAAGAGCTTACGGTAGGGCAATTACTAACCATCTCCGGAATCAACCTTACGGCAGAAACCATAACCGAGGACGCAGAGATTATAATCGGTGAAGCGAATGTTGAGCAGCCCTCCGAGGATGAGAGCATTCCGGAAGAGAGCGAGGAAGAGAGCGAGCCCGTCGAGAGCTTGGATGACGAGAGCGAGCCAGAGGAAAGCCCGACAGACGAAACCACTCCGGATGAAAGCGTTGTATCCGAGAACTCGCCAGCAGATGAAGATGAGGACGACGGATTTCCAACCGCTGTGCTTATAGCAATAATAGCTGCAGGTGTGCTTGCAATAGCGGTTATAAGCTATGTAATAGCAAAAAAGAGAAAGAAATAAGGGATATAAAACAGAGCTGTCCTGATTAAGGGCAGCTCTGTTTGTATTACTAAAAAGGGATGTCGGTGACTATTTAATTATATAAACAAACTATTGACAAAAAGGATTTATACGAATATAATGTTTATATATAATAAATAAATGTTAAGAAAGGAACTTTTTATGAAAAATAGAACCGTTAGATTAATAGCAGTAACCCTTACCTGTGTAATACTGGTAGTGTTAACCGTTACCCTTACCTCAGCCGGGGAGCAAAAGTCTCTTTATGTTACCTCAATTAATGAGCCTGTGGTAGCCGGAAGTGGTGCGGTATTTACTTATGCCTTTAAAAGCTCTAACACAATCAAAGCCGCTTCCGCAGACGGAGGTAACTTCACCTGGGCTTGTGTTATTGCCGCAAAGCCAACGGACACCGCAGGTGTGTTTGAGGTAACCTTCAAGCAATCCAACTTCAAGGACGGCGAAGGAGAGGTTACTATACCGGAAGGCGGATTTATATATGCCGCACATTGGGACGACCGTGATGAGAGTTCGGAGGAATACACAAATTCACAGGAAAATAGGAAAAATACAAACGATCTTGAGGTAGGGGATAAGCTTACAATCTCCGGGTTTGCACTCTCAGATACTGAAATAAACGAGGGAGCTAAGATTTTTATAGGTGTTATGGAGACTGATGAATCGTCTGAAGACGACAGTGAGCCGGAGGAATCCTCTGAGCCCGAGGAATCCGAGCAAGAGGAATCCGAAACAGAGAGCGATGAACCCGAGGACGAATCAAGCGAGACCTCGGTGCCTCAGCCAGGTGATGAGGGCATGAGCACAGGTATAATTATCGCAATTGCAGCTGCGGCAGTCGTGATTGCAATAATAAGCACTGTTGTTGTAAAGAGAAGAAAATAAATAGCATAAAGCATTACTAAAAAAGGGGCTGTCGTTTCGACAACCCCTTTTGATATTATTTTTCACAACTTATACTCAAATCTCTCTTGTCTTAATCTGTTTGAGTATCAGTGCTTCAAAATCATTTACGTTCATTTCGCCCATATCACCCTTTTTGCGGCTGCGGACACCGAGAGTGCCGTTTTCCTTCTCCTTGTCGCCGATAATAAGCATATAAGGCAGCTTTTCCAGCTGAGCTTCCCGAATCTTATAGCCAAGCTTTTCGTTCCTCATATCGATTCCCGCACGGATTCCGGCAGACTTGAAGCGTTTATAAACTTCCTCGGCATATTCTCTCTGCGAATCGGATATGGCAATTATTCTGACCTGCTCCGGAGCCAGCCATACGGGCATTGCTCCGGCATACTTTTCTATAAGCAGGGCAAGCGTACGCTCATAACAGCCTATGGAGCTGCGATGGATTATATAGGGATGCTTTCTTGTGTCATCCTTGTCCACATATTCCATTCCGAACCGTTCCGCAAGCTGAAAATCGATTTGTATGGTTATTAAGGTGTCCTCTTTGCCGTGTACGTTTTTTATCTGTATATCCAGCTTGGGACCGTAAAACGCCGCTTCACCGTCTGCTTCGATGTAGTTTACCCCGAGGTGGTCAAGTATGCTGCGCATTGCATCCTGCACCGCAGTCCATTCGGCGGCTTCTCCGATATACTTTTCGGTGTCGTTCTCGTCCCACTTTGAGAACCGATAGGTAACATCCACGTCAAGTCCGAGTGTTTTCAGCACATATTGAGCAAGCTCAAGCGCACCCGTAAATTCATCCGCAAGCTGGTCGGGGGTACAAATTATATGCCCCTCAGCCAATGTGAAATGACGAACCCGTATTAATCCGTGCATCTCGCCGCTCGCCTCGTTACGGAAAAGGGTGGAGGTCTCGTTGTATCTTAAGGGCAGGTCGCGATAGGAGCGAAGCTCGGTAAGGTATGCCTGAAACTGAAACGGGCAGGTCATGGGGCGAAGCGCCAATATCTCCGCCTCCGGGTTATCCTGCTCGCTGCTGTCCCCGATTATAAACATTCCGTCACGATAGTGGTCCCAGTGTCCGCTTATTTTGTACAGCTCTCTTTTCGCAAGCAGCGGGGTTTTTGTCAGCATATAGCCCCTGCGCTCCTCCTCGTCCTCCACAAATCGCTGAAGGGTGCGCAAAACTATCGTTCCCTTAGGAAGAATAACAGGCAGACCCTGTCCTATTATATCGGCGGTGGTAAAATACCCGAGCTGCCTGCCCAGCTTGTTATGATCCCGTTTTTTTGCCTCCTCAAGCTCCTCTAGGTGCTTATTCAGCTCCTCCCGGGTCTTAAAAGCGGTTCCATATATACGCTGCAGCATTTTATTCTTGGAGTCGCCTCTCCAATAGGCTCCGGTTGACTGTAACAGCTTAAATGCCTTGAGCTTCTTTGTATATCCTGTATGCGGACCCGCACACAGGTCGGTAAAATCACCCTGTTTATAAAAAGAGATCTCCTCATCCTCAGGCAGAGCATTAATAAGCTCGATTTTGTATGGCTCCTCCTTCATCAGCAGCAGAGCTTCGTTTTTTGGCAGTACAAAACGTTCAAGCTTTAAGTTCTCGCTTGTTATTTTCTTCATTTCCGCTTCTATTCTGTCCAGAACCTCGGGGGTGAAGCTAACCTCGCAGTCAAAGTCATAATAGAACCCGTTTTCGGTTGCCGGTCCTATCGCAAGCTTTGCGGATGGGAACAGTCTTTTCACTGCCTGAGCAAGTATATGCGATGCGGTATGCCGCAGGGCGTGCAGCTCGTTATATTCAGCGTTTTCCATTTATCTCGTCCTTTCTGTAAAAGGGATTAAGAAATTTTACACCCAAAAACGACTTATGTCAATATCAGCCTGCTTGTTTTTTTTGGAGCAGAAAGTCAGCGTAATTCACCGCTCCGATAATAGGCTCGCAGTCAAGCGGGGATACTCTTGCGTTTTGATTCAGCTTGGGCAGCAGTATTTCCATAGTTACCGGGTCTTTTCCGATACTACCGGCAAGCGATACCTCGTATTTATCATTATAATAACGGGAGGCTGTGTTGATTAGCTCGGCAAGATATGCGGTATGTATCTCAAGTATATTCCTGGCATATCCGTCCGATTGCAGATACGCCTTATAAACCAGGGGAGCATATGATGCAATATTGCTCTTTCCGCTTGCGATTAAAGTACCCAGACCCTTTATAAGGTCAAAGCCTGCTTTTTGCTTTACCAATTCGGAAAGAACACTGTTGTTGTCCCTGCCGTCAATACTGCGAAGTGCGTGGGAAATTGCCGCTCGTCCAATCTCAAACCCTCCGCCTGCCAAATCAAAAAGTCCGTAGCCGCCTATACGGTGCATGATGTCGTTCTTTTTCGTAAAACAGGAGGTGCCTGTTCCACATATTACCGCCACACCGTCCCGGTCGGGAAACGCCGCATAGAGAATATTCAACCCGTCATGATTAACCCCGATTACAGAATCGGGAAGCTCAGAGGAAATCGCCTTACTTATGCGACTGATAAAATCGTTTGCGGTGACACCTGCAATACCCGCATATATTGCGGCAACATTGTCCTGCTTTATGCCCGCCTGACTGCATAAGGAGTAAATGCCCTGCAGGAGCAGTGCTGCGGTGTTTTCGATTCCGATATCGTTAGGATTGGAGCGACCGAGGGTTAGCTCCGATATTATTTCTTTGCTGCGGTTTGTAAGCATAAAGGCGGTTTTTGAGCCGCCGCCGTCAATACCTATTAAATAATTCTGCATAATAAAAGATTATTCCTTATTTTATAATGAACGGGAATTGTGCCGGAACGGCACAAAACCATTAATTGAAGGACGCAGTCCAAAAGAATTTATAACCTTCACCCACCGCAAGGTCGAGTATGTTGCCCTGAGCGATAAACGCCTTGAATTCCTTATAAAAGCCTTTTGATTTTTTCAGCCTCGCCACAAGCACCAGCCCTTTCCCGAACGGTTAAACGAACCTTTTAAGATGTTTGTCCCTGCAATCCTTTGCAATATCCGGGTAGTTGGTTATAAGCGCATCCGCTCCCAAATCAATAAGCTCCTGCATAATCTTTGGGTTGTTTATTGTATAAGGATGTACTCTCAGCCCCTTGGAGTGCGCATCATCTATATATCCGGGCTTTTGCGCCTCCGAGTATGCGGGATGAAGCGCCTTGGCTCCATAGGCAAGAGCAGCTTCGCAGGCGTTCTCCATTTCTCCGTAAAGAGGAGCCACAACACAGGTGCTATCCAGTCGCATAGCCTCCTCAAGACCGTAATGGGCAAAGGATGAATAAATAACCCTGTCCTTCATACCGTGCCGTTCGGTAACATCAAGGGTAAGCGCTACGCTCTCCGGTTGAGCGGCGGTGTATTTCAGCTCGACATTAACAATCATATCCGTGCTTTTTATTGCGTCAAAAACCTCGCCGAGCGTGGAAATTCTCGTGCCCTCAAAACGGTTTCCGAACGTTGAGGAATAACCGAAATCGAATTGCCGGAGCTCCTCAAGGGTCATATCACATATATTTCCGGCTCCGTTACTGGTGCGGTCAATGTTGTGGTCATGGCAAACCACAACCTGCTTGTCCTTGGTTATATGTACATCGAGTTCAATACCGTCGCTCCCCAGCCTTGCCGCAAGTAAGAATGCGGGCAGCGTGTTTTCGGGCGCATATGCGCAGGCGCCTCTGTGCGCCCATATTGCCGTGTATATCATAATATATTTCCTTTCGAGGTTGTTTGTTATAGTCAAGGGTAAAAGAACGCAGCTTGTCGGATGAACCCCCAGAGCTTATTTACCCTCTTTTTCTTTAAGAGCGGAATTAAGCTTTTCCAAGAGCTGGTCACAGTCCACGTTATGCACCTGGCAGGCCTCCTCAATGGTCTCTCCTCTTGCGGAGGGACATCCTAAGCAGTGCATACCGATTTCAAAAAAGTATTTCGCAAGGTCTACATCCCTTTCAAGCACCTCGCCGATAAGTGAATCCTTTGTGATTTTGTTCATGATAACCTTGTATGAGACAATCAGCTCATACTTTCCTTTCTGAATTTTGAGTTATAAGAGCATTTTTTCTTTCTGATGTTTTTTGTTTAATAGAAAAAGTAATTAACTGCAATATTATAAAGTATCCCCCGGAAACAGCAAGGCTTATACCTAACTGAACCGAATTAATTTCGGTATAAATAAATATATCTCTCATAGGCTGAATAAAGAAGAGCGCTGCCATTATCCCCGAGGAAACAAAAAGAGCGAGCAATAAGGGTAGGTTATAAACCGATTTCTTGCGGAAAATGCTTGTCCGTGATATATTGGTCAACGCATAAAGAAACAGCAATGCGGTAAAACCAAGCAGGGTGGAGGAGTAGCTCCCTGTCAGCCCAAAAATAAGCATAAGGCAAAGAGCTGCTCCGGATGAATAA
>CAZGJQ010000059.1:0-12006 GCA_964525815.1 uncultured Oscillospiraceae bacterium | reverse complement strand
CAAAAATCATTTCGACTCCGTATTTATTGCACATATATAAATAATGCCGTATGGCTCGGGTAAGCTCCTGCTTGTACGGAGGATATGCGCCAATAAGAAACTGACCGCCCGCCCTTGACATTGGATTTTTGTCGTATAGAGTGACCTTATGACCTCTTCTGGCAGCTATCCAAGCCGCTTCCAGACCCGCGGGTCCTGCTCCGACTATCATAACCGTTTTTTGTTTTTCCGCAGGCTTTATATCTACATCGGGGCGAGCGTTGCTCATTGGGTTGAGCATACAGGAAACGCCCATATCCCCTTCCTGCAATTCATCCGGGTCGTTGAAGCTCATACATCGTTGAGTACAGCTTATACAGGGAACTATATCCATAAGCTGATCGGAAAACATCTTGTTGGGGAACTCCGGGTCTGCAAGGGACTGTCGCCCCGTGGAAACAAAATCGGTGTCTCCCCTCGAAACAGCCATATCTATAACGTGCGGATCGGTGAACCTTCCCACTGCTATTACTGGAACATCCAGAGCGTTTTTTATCTCTTTAACAGCCTCAAGGTTCCAGGCAAACTGAAAATCAGGGGGAGGCACAATAAAGTCCCAGCTCCCGTAGCTTCCCGCAGATAAATGCAGTGAGTCTGCTCCGTATTCTTCTATCAACTGCGCCTGAATAACAGCTTCGTTCTCGGTTACTCCGCTTATTCTATACTCGTTTGTGCTTATTCTGACAATGACCGGGAAGTCGTAACCGCATTCCTGTTTTATACCCTCTATAATCAGCTTAAGGAAATAAGTCCTGTCATAAATACTTCCGCCGAATTCGTCTATCCTTTTGTTTGAACGTGGGCTCAGAAACTGCGCTCCCATATAACCGTGTGCGGCATGGATTTCCACCCCGTCAAAACCCGCCGCCTGCGCACGAACCGCTGCGTCTATATAATAATCAATCAGTTCATAAACCTCTTCGGTTGTAAGCTCATGCGGCGTTTCCCTGTTCACGGGACAGGGAACGGGAGACGGAGCTACGGGCTGTCCCCCTGCCAAGGCAGAAACGGTTTCCCGACCGGCGTGGTGCAGCTGCACTATGGCTCTGCTGCCGTTATTCTTAATTTCTTCGGCAAGCATTGCCAGACCCTGGATGTTCTCATCCCTGGATATGTCAATCTGACAGGGCATTCCCACTCCCCTTCTGTCCACCGCCGCTATTTCCACGATTATCATACCGTAGCCGCCCTTTGCTCTTGCGGCATAATAATCCACGGCAAGCCTGCTTATACTGCCGTCCGGTCTTGCCATTCCGGAATCCATGGCAGGCACCACCAATCGGTTTTTTACAAACATTTCCCCTATATACATGGGTGTAAAGGTTGCTTCAAAGTTCATATATTCCCCCTGCTTCTGGTATTTTTTATATTACTGATTATTTGCCTTTACTCTGTGTTTTATGCAAAATACGACAAAATCAACAAGAAAAAACCGGGCATAAATACCCGGAAACCATGATTTATCTATACATGCCTCTATTGTAAATAGAACCCTGTATAAGTATACAGCGCGTCATCCATTGATATTTTCTCTATTCTCCAGAATCTGTCCTCTCCCCTTTTTACGGTAAGGATTGCTTTTAATTCGTCTTCATTTCCCGAGGGTGATGCTGTGCAAACTCTGAGAAGAATTATATACTTGTCTCTGTCCGTGGTTTTTGCGATGTTATCTATTTCAAAGCTCTCAACCCATGGACTGGATAAGCCGACCATAAAGTTCGGAGCGGTTTGCTCTAAATTAAGAAGGTATTCCTCTCCCAGCTCTTTGCTCATTACAGATAGCTGCATTGCGGCATTTCGGGTAATAAGCCCTTTACCCCACACCCTTGCCGCATCCTCGGGTGTGCATACTCCCACCTGCCTTAGCGCTACAATAAACAGCTCTTTCCTTGCTTCAGATTCGTTTTCATTTTCGACAATGTAGCTTTCCTTAATAGCAAAAGATGAAGGAGGACTACAGGAGGAGTACAACAATAAATGCAAAAGCAAGATAAATATGAATGCAAGAATAATACATCTTTTTGCGATTATTATATTTTGCTTCATTACATTGAGCCTCCGTCGCTGCTGAGGTAGATCCGCTTTTACTTTTTCTCGTCCTTATACCTCAGAGCCTCGCAAGTGGGACATACCTCCCTACCCTCGGGGATAACCGCTCCGCAGCATATGCAATGCTCGGCATTATCCGCTGTTCTCTTTGCTCTACTCTCCAATGTGTTTTTTTCTTTACCGGAATAATCCCTTTTGTTCTCCCTTGACATTTTCACTACCTCCTACCAGCTTTAAATGCTTACCTTTAATAATATATATGAAAAAAACGCTATTTTTTATTACAGTATTAAACAAAAAAGAAGCGGAATAAACTTGAAACAGCTGCAAAATTATTGGATAATTTATGGAAAGAGCTATTTATCAGGTTTTGGCGCTTCTGTTTAACGTTAATGCGGATTCCCGAATAATAAACTAAAAACTATTAACCATTATTCACTTGATTATTTTTTTATTTTATGGTAGAATTAATTTTGATTACACAAAAATACTGACAAGGATAAAAAGCTATGAATCCCGAGCTTAAAATGCTTATTGAGCAAAGCGAAAAAATAGTTTTCTTCGGCGGAGCGGGAGTCTCAACCGAGAGCGGCTTACCCGATTTCCGAAGTGCTGATGGGATTTACGGTCAAAAATATCAGTATCCCCCCGAGTATATTCTGAGCAGGCGTTTTTTCTATGAGCATACCGAGGAGTTTTATCTGTTCTACCGAGAAAGAATGCTGTATCCCGACGCAAAGCCCAACAAAGCGCATATCGCAGTCGCCACACTTGAAAGAAAGGGCAAGCTGTCGGCTGTTATTACGCAGAATATTGACGGACTCCACCAGAAGGCGGGCAGCAGTAATGTGCTTGAGCTGCACGGAAGCGTTAATCGTAATTATTGCATCGAATGCAAAAAGGAATACCCGTTAGATACAATAACAGCCTCAGCCGGAGTTCCGCAATGCACCTGCGGAGGCATCATAAAGCCGGATGTGGTGCTCTACGGTGAGCAGCTTGACGAAAATGTGGTTGCACACTCTGTGGAAGCGCTGCGGAGCTCGGATTTATTGATTATAGGAGGGACCTCGCTCAGTGTATATCCCGCAGCCGGTTTGATAAGCTACTTTCGTGGCAAAAACACGGTGGTTATAAACAAAACGCCTACCCTTGCAGACAGGGACGCAACTCTTGTGCTTAGCTCACCTATCGGGGATGTATTGGGAGATTAGCTACATAATATAACAACAAATACGGTATCATAACCTTGGGAAAGAGCCGATTTTAGAAAGGACATCAATAGGAACCTTATGAACAAATACCAAAAAATGAACTCGCAGGAGAAATGGGAGGCAAAAAAAACCGAGGAGGTTTTTTCCGTTCTCGAGACCTCCGACAAAGGGCTTGACGCACAGGAGGCTACTCTTCGACTCAATGAGTTCGGAGAGAACAAGCTGCCTGAGCCTCCAAAAAAGAGCAATCTTGTATTATTCCTGTCCCAATTCAACAACGCTTTGATTTATGTGCTTCTGGTCTCCTCCGTGATTACCGCTTTTATGCAGCATTGGCTGGACACCGGAGTCATACTCGGTGTTGTTATTATCAATTCCATAATCGGTTACATCCAGGAAGGTAAAGCGGAGAAGGCACTGGACAGCATCCGTCATATGCTCGCTCCCCATGCCACGGTAATAAGAGAAGGGCAAAAAAACGATATAGACGCAAAATATTTGGTGCCCGGCGACCTTATTTATTTAAAGGCTGGGGATCGTGTTCCCGCCGACATACGCATTACGGGCAGTAATAACCTACGAGTTGAGGAGGCATCCTTTACCGGTGAAGCGGAGGAGGTGCTTAAGTCTCCCGATCCGGTCAGGGAGAACACCGAGCTTGCCGACCGAACCTCCATGACCTATATGGGTACAACAGTCAGGAACGGTTCCGCTACCGGTATTGTTGTTTCAACCGGCGTGAACACCGAGCTGGGTAAAATAAACACAATGATGACCGACACTAAGGAAACAACCACTCCTCTTATAAAAAAGATAAATAAGTTAGGTATTTTCCTTTCTTTTGTAATAGTCGGATTTTCGCTTTTGATATTCCTTTACGGATATTTTATACAAGACATGAATGCGGCGGAAATCTTCCTTACCGTAATCGGTATCGCCGTTGCTGCTATTCCTGAGGGACTCCCTGCCATTCTTACCATTACTCTCGCCATCGGCGTGCAAAAAATGGCACGGCGCAATGCGATTGTTCGCAGACTTCCCTCTGTAGAGACCCTTGGCTCAGTAACCGTAATATGCTCGGACAAAACGGGTACTCTTACGAAGAATGAAATGACGGTTGTATCGGTATATACCGCTCAGAACGACTATAAGGTTGAGGGTATCGGTTATACTCCGGAGGGAAGTATTATTCCGACAATGGATACCGAGTCCAAAACCGGGGATCATGCCTTTGATAAGCTGATTGAAGCGGCATGGCTCTGCAATGATGCCGAGATAGCAAACGGTAAAAGCGGCTGGGAGGTCATAGGTGCGCCTACCGAGGGTGCAATTAAGGTTCTCGCAATGAAGGCGGGAGTGGAGCAAAAAAGCTGGGAAACACAGCGTGTATATGCAATCCCCTTTGATTCCCAATACAAATATATGGCCACCATAAACAGCATTGACGAAGAACGGTTTGTTTTTGTGGTAGGAGCTCCCGAGCGTATTCTTGCATTATGCGGAAACGGAGATAATCAGGAAGGGATAAAAACCCTCCAAAAAGCCGACTGGGAAAAAAGAATTGAGTCAGGAGCCTCTCAGGGCCAACGAATGCTGGGAGCCGCTTATTTTAAGGCTGATAACACAAAGACCGAGCTGAACCATGAGGAGCTTCGGGGCAGGCTTGTTTTCCTTGGTGTATACGGAATAATCGACCCTCCGAGAGAAGAGGCTATCAGAGCTGTTCGTAGCTGTAGCGAGGCGGGCATAACCGTTAAAATGATAACCGGAGACCATGTTCTTACCGCCATGAGTATAGGAAAGCAAATGGGTATCGGAGACGGTGAAACCTCCTATGTAGGTGCCGATTTGGAAAAAATGTCGGACGAGGAGCTGAGGATTGCAGTCAAAGCCTGTCATATTTTTGCCCGTACCAGTCCTGAGCATAAGCTGAGAATTGTGCGTGCCATTCAGGAAAACGGCGAAATATGCGCAATGACCGGAGACGGAGTCAACGATGCGCCCGCTCTCAAAAAGGCGGATATGGGTATTGCTATGGGTGTAAAGGGTACCGAGGTAACAAAGGAGGCCTCCGATTTGATTTTGGCTGACGATAATTTTGCCTCAATCGTTCATGCTGTTGAGGAAGGCAGAACCATATATGATAATATCCGAAAAACCCTTTTGTTTATTCTACCCACCAACGGAGCCGAGGCGTTATCCATTCTGATTGCTTTGTTTGCAGGGCTGGCTATGCCGATAACCGCACCGCAAATCCTATGGATAAATATGATTACGGCAGTAACTCTCGGTATTTCTCTTTCCTTTGAGCCTATGGAAAATAACACCATGAAACGCCCGCCAAAAAATCCAAAGGACTCTATTTTAGGAAAATACTTCAACTTCCGTATCCTTTATGTGTCCGCACTTGCGGGAGTAATTACACTGTTTTCGTTTATATATTGGACGTCTAACGGCGCCACAAACGAATATGCAAGCACAGTCGCAGTAAACACATTAGTTCTGTGCGAGATGTTTTATCTGTATAATTGCAAAAAAATCTATGAACCCGCTATCGGACATGGCTTTTTTAAGAACCGTATTGTACTGATGGTAACAGGCGTTTTGATTCTGTTCCAGCTTGTTTTCACATATGTTCCCTTCCTCAACATGCTTTTCCAGACTGAGCAGCTTGACGCAAAAGGATGGATTGCTCCGGTAATAGGCGGTGTTATAATTCTGATTGTAGTTGAAATAGATAAGTTTATTGCTCGCAGAGTAATCAAGAAATAAACACCTCTTGAATATAAAAAATCGTCGGATTATAGCCCGACGATTTTTATATTTGCTTATATATTGTCGAATATTGTATATGCGCATATAATAATAACAACGAAATCATCCCGACCCTAGGTCGGCATGCATTTTTCATAAAAAAATAACAAGGAGATTTTATGCACTGATGGAATATGAATCCTCTTTAGAGTTAGAGGCAATGCCGGTATGCAGGAGCACACCCATGTCCGAAACCACTTTTCCGCAGCATGTTTCGCTCGCTATGGCATATGTGCCTTATCAGCCTTTCGAAAACCTGTATGACGGGGATACGGCACTGGAAAGAGGCACGCTTTTTAAAGCACTGGATATGCCGTTTATGGGCGGAAAGGATTATAAGCGATGAACAGAGAAAAAATGCAGCACATGAGAAAGGTGCAGGTAGCTTCGTTCCTAATTAACGAAGCGGCCCTATATCTCGATGTGCACCCAACAAACAAAAAAGCACTGGATTTTTATGATAAAGCTAAAAAAGAGCGTAGAGAAGCAGTTGAAAAATACGAAGCCACTTACGGTCCGCTAACCTTTTATAATGCAAAAGGTCCGTCCTGGACCTGGATACAGGGTCCTTGGCCGTGGCAGAACGAAAGAGAGGCATGACCTATGTGGACATATGACAAGAAACTGCAATATCCTGTAAAAATCAAGAACACCAACCCTGCTTTAGCAAAAATTATAATCACCCAGCTCGGTGGACCGGACGGTGAATTGGCGGCATCTCAACGCTATCTTTCACAGCGTTACACAATGCCTTATGACGAAACAATAGGCATTCTTACCGATATAGGTACCGAGGAATAGGTACCTATAAGTTATAGGTGTCAGTCCCTTCTTCAGATACCCGGAAGAGCCTGCGAAAAATTTAGCGGAATTATCCCCACCCTTATATGTTCTAATTCTCATCGTATAGTCTTTGCGGCATTTTCTAAGAGCTTTTCAACCGAAACGCCATGCGAGCGGCAGATTCTCTTTAAGTCATACAGGCACTCGGGATCCCTTGTGATTTTATTTATTCCGTACATACAGGAGAGAGAAGCCTTGAACCCCATTTCCTTGATTATTTGCACCGTGTTATCATTGAACCTTCCGTACGGATAGGTAAAGGTGCTGGGTGTTACACCCGAATAGGCGGTTATTAGGGTCTGCAGCTTTCCGATATCTTGGGTCAGTACCTCTCTGTAGTCGGAGAGCTCCTCACCTGCTTTTTGTGCGCAGCCGTATCTGTCGCTTTTTACGGAATGGAGATTATAGGTATGGTTCTGCACCTCGACATTTCCTGAATTTATCATCTCATTGAGGTGATTCCAGTTCATATGAGAGGTGTTTATGTTGTTACTCATAGTCAGGGTGAAATCGTCCGTTACCTTCCCGATTACAGACAGGACTATCTTCATGTCATATTCGGTGAGCAACGGAAACACATTCATATATGTGTTCAGATAACCGTCGTCAAAGGAAAGAACAATCGGGTTTTCAGGTAGCTCAATGCCATGGTATACATAGTCGATAAGCTGCTTCATGGTGACCGTGTTGTAGCCGTTCCTCTTTAAATACTTCAAGTCCCTCTCAAACTCTGCTGGAGTTATGGAGTTCTTCCCCGAATCTTTGTTCCTGACATGATGGTACATCACAATCGGAACATATACCGTGTTTTCCTCGACCTCGATATCGACGCTCCTTGACTCAACATAGGGATACGCAAAGATGCCGGCAATAATTATTACGGTTAAAAGAATATAAATATATTTTTTGAAAAGCATGATACACCTATCCCATCCGTTACTGCGTCATATAAAAGCAAAAAAATCCACTCTGAATTAGCACTATAATAAATATATGTTGCTCGGATAAATGTATTCAATATGCTATAGTTAAAAAATCGGCACGCTCTTAAGTGCCGACTTTTTTATATCTCTTATTATTTAAAATACTTTACCGCACCTTCGAACAGCCTGTTGTTGTCCTTATACTGCGGAATATTTTTATATAGGTGCTCGCCTGTACGCTCTGAGTGTCCCATTTTTCCGAACACTCTGCCGTCCGGAGAGGTTATGCCTTCAACCGCCATAAAGGAGCCGTTGGGATTATAGGCAATATCGCTCGTCGCTTCTCCTGCCAGTGTTGAATACTGGGTAGCGACCTGTCCGTTTATGATAAACTGTTTTACCAGTGCTTCATCACAGATGAACCTGCCTTCACCGTGAGAGACGGGTACGCAAACCAGCTCTCCCGGCTCAAAGAGCATGAACCAGGGCGATTTATTGGAAACAACTCTTGTTGTAACCAGCTTTGACTGATGCCTGCCGATTATGTTGGGTCCGAGTGTCGGAGATGCAGCACTCGGCTCCTTTATTTCGCCAAAAGGAACCAGTCCCAGCTTAACTAAAGCCTGAAATCCGTTGCAGATTCCGCCGATAAGACCGTCCCGCTTGTTTATTAGCAGCTCTATTTGCTCCTTTATCAAAGGATTGCGTAAAAATGCGGTGATAAACTTTGCGGAGCCGTCCGGCTCGTCCCCTCCCGAAAAACCTCCCGGCAAAAACAAAATCTGTGCGTCCGAAAGAGCCTTCGCAACCTGCTCTACCGATGCGGTAATGTCCGCACCCGATAAATTCTTAATTACCGTAACCACCGGCTCAGCTCCGGCTCTCTCAAAGGCCTGTACGCTGTCATACTCACAGTTGGTTCCCGGGAAAACGGGTATAATTACCTTGGGTTTCATAGCCTTTACGACAGGAGACGGATATTTTTGTGCCTTATAGAGCGGTACATTAATTACTGTCTGGTTTTGCTCTTTATTTGCCGAAAAAATGCTTTCCAGCTTATTCTCATAAATGTCAAGCAAACTATCAAGGGAAATGCTTTCGCTACCCTTTTTCATCTCCGCTTTATCGACGGTATAGCCGAGTGTTGTGCCGATATCTTCGTCCTCCGCAAGCTCCAAGATAATGCTGCCGCAACGGTACTTAAACAGCTCCTCATTGCTTATATCAGAATAGGCAAAGCCCTTTTTGTTGCCGATACACATTTTAAAGATTGCCGCCGCAATGCCTCCGAAGGTCGGGGTATATGCGGACAACACTTTTCCTTCCTTAATCAGCTTATATGCTGTGTTCAGGTTCTCCCTTAAGCTGTCCGTATCTGTTATCACACCGTTCATCTTTGTTTCGAGCAGTACAACACGGCTGCCGCTTCTCTTGAACTCCGGAGATATAATATTACTCGCATCAGTTACCGAAACCGCAAAGGAAACCAAGGTGGGGGGAACATCCAGCTCCTCGAAGCTGCCGCTCATGGAGTCCTTGCCCCCGATTGCGCCCACCGAAAGGTCGGTCTGCGCCTTCAGCGCTCCCAAAAGAGCAGAAAAAGGAAGTCCCCAGCGGCTCTCGTCTCTGCCTAAACGGCAGAAGTACTCCTGAAAGGTCAAATAACAGTTCTCCAGTCCCGCTCCGGCGCAGATAAGCTTTGTAATCGATTCCGCAACCGCATTATATGAGCCTGCATATGGATTAGCCTCGCTTATATACGGATTAAAGCCATATGCGAACACCGATGCTGTTGTAGTGCTTCCGTTAAGAACCGGAATCTTCGCCGCCATTGCCTGAGTCGGAGTAAGCTGATATTTGCCGCCGAAGGGCATAAGCACTGTTCCCGCACCGATTGTGGAGTCAAAGCGCTCCGCGAGCCCTCTCCTTGAGCAGGAGTTCAGGTCATCGCATACCGCTTTCATACCCTCGGTGAAGCCGGTATATAATTCTTCGGTCTGTTGTTGCGCTTTTTTCGCTCTTATATTCGTGCGTTTTACCGCACCGTTTGAGTTCAGGAAGTCCCTCGATATGTCTACAATTACTTTTCCTTTCCAACGCATACGAAGACGGTTGGTGTCGGTAACCTCCGCAACCCTTGTAGCTTCTATATTTTCCTCGGCTGCAAGAGCCAAAAAAGCGGGAATATCGTTTTTGTCAAGAAGAACCGCCATTCTCTCCTGCGATTCACTGATGGCAAGCTCGGTTCCGTCCAGTCCCTCGTACTTTTTGGGAACATTGTCAAGCTCAATATCTAGCCCGTCCGCAAGCTCGCCTATTGCGACAGAAACGCCGCCCGCACCGAAGTCGTTGCACTTTTTTATAAGCCGTGCCGCATCCGGATTCCTGAACAGCCGCTGCAGCTTCCTCTCCTCGGGAGGATTACCCTTCTGAACCTCGGCGCCGCATTCCTCCAGCGACTCCATGGTATGGGACTTTGACGAGCCGGTTGCGCCTCCGCAGCCGTCCCTTCCCGTCTTTCCGCCGAGGAGCAGTATAACATCCCCTGCCTTTGGTTTTTCTCTTTTTACGTTACTTACCGGTGCTGCACCTAAAACGGCGCCTATCTCCATTCTCTTTGCGGCGTAGCCGTCATGATATATCTCATCCACAAGACCGGTGGCAAGCCCTATTTGATTTCCGTATGAGGAATAGCCGTGGGCAGCCTCGGTGACCAGCTTGCGCTGCGGGAGCTTGCCGTTTATGGTTTTTTCTGCGGGGGTCAAAGGGTCGGCCGCTCCCGTTACCCGCATCGCCTGATATACATAGCTTCTGCCCGAGAGCGGATCGCGTATTGCGCCGCCGATACAGGTGGCCGCACCGCCGAAGGGCTCAATCTCGGTCGGATGGTTATGTGTCTCGTTCTTGAACAGCAGCAGGTATTCCTCGCTTTTTCCGTCTGTGTCGACATCAATTTTTACAGTACAGGCGTTTATTTCGTCCGATTCGTCAAGACGGGTCAAAATACCCTTCTTCTTAAGATACTTTGCACCTATGGTAGCAATATCCATAAGGGTAACCGGACCAGTTCTTCCCAGCTCTTCACGGAGAGAAATATAATGCCTGTAGCCCTGCTCCACAAGCTCGTCCTCTATTGCAATACCCTCAATATGCGTTGTAAAGGTGGTATGCCGGCAATGATCCGACCAGTAGGTGTCTATCATTTTTATTTCGGTTATGGTAGGATTGCGGTTTTCCGTCCTGAAATAGTCCCGGCAGAAAAGCAGGTCATCAAAATCCATTGCCAGCCCTTTTTTGCTTAAAAAAGACTTCAATTCATTGTCTGACATACCGATAAATTTATCAACTGTTTCAACCGAATCGGGCTGCTCGCTTTTCAATACAAGGGTATCATATTCAACGAGGGAAGCTCTTCGGCTGTCAACCGGATTTATAAGATGATTCTCTATTCTGCGTAAATCATTTTCAGTAAGCTTTCCGTATAGGAAATACACCTTTGCGCTCCGCACAGTCGGTCTTTCCCCCTGCGACACTATCTGAATACATTGTGAAGCGGAATCGGCACGCTGATCATACTGCCCGGGCAGATATTCCACCGCAATTATTTCCGCACTGTCATTAGGCAGCGATTTATACACCGTGTCAAGCTGCGGCTCAGAAAAAACGGTGTCTATGCAGTAATCAAAAAGCTCCTTCGTTATATTCTCCACATCATAGCGGTTAAGCACCCGCACACTCTCAAGAGACTCTATCTTAAGCATTTCCTTCAAATCGGAAAAAACCGAAGCCGCTTCGATCGCATATTCCTTTTTCTTTTCGGTATAGACCCTGTAAACCATTTGCTAAGCCCTTCCGTATAACTATTTGTTTTGACCTAAATATTCAAGCGCTCTTTTTCCGATATCCTTTCGGCAGTATACGCCATCAAAGGTTATTTTCTCCGCTGCCGCATATGCTTTTGCCACCGCTCCCGACAAATCCTTACCCGTTGCGGTAACCCCCAGAACCCTGCCTCCCGAGGTATAAACACCGTCCGGCTCTCTTTTTGTTCCGGCGTGGTAGATAAGAAGCTCGTCATCCTCAATTATGTCCGCAAAATCGATTATTTTCCCTTTTTCGTAACT
>CAZGJQ010000058.1:9167-12303 GCA_964525815.1 uncultured Oscillospiraceae bacterium | reverse complement strand
TTGAGGATCTCGGCAGGTTTGTTTTAACCTGCTTTAGTGCGTCGTACAATATGGGAACGGTTTCTCCCGCACTGTAGGTTTCGGTTATTTTTTTGATGATGGCTGACAGCAGTCTTCGCTGTCGCTCGGTGCGGTTAAAGTCTCCACCGCTGAGCTTGCGTATTCTGGAAAATATTAACGCCCGGCTTCCGTTAAGGTGATGCTCTCCTTTGCTTATATCCCAATTATATTTTTCGTTCAAATAATTTGCCTCTTCTTGAGAAATATAAACGCTTACCCCACCGATACGGTTAATAAGCTCAATAAAGCCACTGTAATCCACGCTGACATAATGCTGTATATCCAGCTGAAAAATCTCGTTTATCGTGTTTATGGTAAGACCTACATTGCCGAACCTATATGTAGTATTAAGGCGGTTCCAGCCGTGTCCCTCAATGGGAACAAGGGAGTCCCGAAGGAAGGAGGTAAGGATAATCTCCCCTGTTTTTTTGTTGTAGGAAAGCAGCATCATGCTGTCGCTTCGCCCTCCGAGAGAATCGAACACATCCCTTCCCACTAAAAGAATATTGAGTATGTTCTCGTCTATAGGCTCCACAATGTATATCGGTGTTTCCTTGGGGACATAGGTTCCTCCGCTCCCTCCCGAGCCACCCGGGGTGCCGGACTTGTCGGAAGAGCCGGAGGTATCGGGTATGCTCTCATCAAAGGAAATCTCGTCCTCCGATTCATCATCCGGTAAAAAGGATTCATCCTCTATGGGTATGACATCGCTCTCGGGAAAATCCGGCATTACATAGGAGCTCTCCCTTTCAACAAAGGATACGGGCTCATATATGGAATTATGTATCAGAAAGAATGCAATAATTATTGTCGAAATAATAAGAAATATAAGCGATCCCGCAGCAATGAACACCCATTTAAGTGTTTTTTTTGTGCGTTCCTTCATATATTAACAGTCCTTTCGGCAGAAAAATGACAAGGCAAAAATGTTCTATCGATTATGCTTTCAATAGGTTGGTTGCAATTACAAATATATTTAACAGGGTAAGAATTACGGCGGTAGGCAGCCATTTTTTTGTGTTTTTCAGCAGAACCGTTACCGAAGTCGCAACTGTCAGGGAAGTAAAGAAAACAAGATAAAGCAGAGTGGAGGAGCGTATTCCGTTCCCTGTCAGTGTAATCTGCGTTATTATGGTTTCGGGCAGTCTAAAGTAGGCGTATATATTTAAGCCCATGGTAAAAACAGCACAAGCCGCTGCGCTAATTGTATGTTTGTTCAGTTTCATTAATAACTAATTCCCGTTGGTTAATGTATATACCGCCTTCCCGTCAAGGGAAGGCGGCCGGTAAATTTTTATGTGTCTGAGCCTTCGTTTATAAATGTCCAGGATGTCTTGGTTTCCATGGTTGTTCCGGACTTGACAAGGGTTGCGCTCGAAGAGCTGAATTTAGAGAAGTACAGCTTATTCTGGGTTGCGTTCATATCCCAGTAGAAGGTTTTCTCGTAGTTCTTGAAGTTGTCTGCCGAAGCCTCGGGGGTATAAATCTCGACCTCGAACTTGTAGTCGGGGTTTGTGTCTCCCCATATTATACACTTGGTTGCGGCGTTATTATAATAAAACTTGCCGGTGAAGTCGGGAGCGTTTGCGGGCTGGGTGGTTACGGTATTTAATTCGCTTCCGTCCTCGCCTATGAACTTGCAATATCTACCGTAGTTCTTGGAAACCGGGAACATTGCGGGGTATGAGAGACCAAAGTAGGTATCGCTTGTGAATTCATAGCTTACTTCAAGTGTTATCTTGTTTCCGACTACAAAATATGTACGCACCACATCACACCAGGTCTCCTCGCTCTGATGGTAATTAATCTGTGTTTTTTCTACTATTATAAGGTTTTGAATCTCCTGAGACTGACCCACGGGAAGAACGATCTCCTGACCGGTGGAGCCGTCATAGAAATTCATTTCCAGAAGCGTTTCGTTCTCATGGTTTCCACCGCAGAACGGGGTGTATGACGAGGATTTACCGGCTCTGTAGACATACTCCCAGTCTGTGCCTCCGCCTGCAAGCGCGGTGTTGTTATAGGAGAGGGTTCCGATGTTCCAGGTGCCCCAGGCTTTTTTGTTAAATGTAAGAGTGAGGGGCTTGCCTTCGTATGTGCAGCTCATCTTGTATTCGCTTGCGGAGGTAGCCATAAAGGTCATTGGGTATTCCTCGATTTCATATCTTTTGTACTTTTCGTGCAGGTCATGTGTTCCTAAGAAATGCCTCTTTATTTTCAGGTAGTCCTGCGCCGTTATGCTTTCGCCGTTCGAAATACAGGCTGCGGCAAGGTTAGCTTCTTTTAAGGTGAGTGTTCCGAGGAATCCGCGCTTAACAGCCATATAGTCCTTACTGTCTATTTTGCCGTCTCCGTTGACATCCCCTTCGATAACCACGGTTTTTGTATCGGTGGTTACCTCGTCCAGGGCCTTTTCTATATAATCTCCGGTGGCGACAAAGCCCTCTGTCTTTTCGTTACCGTCCTTATCATTTAATACGACACCGTCGCTGCTCTTTAAGAATGCGAGGAATTCATTAACAGAGGTCTCAAAAGGAACTCCGTAAATGTAATCATCCACTATGATACATCCCGAGGTGAACAGTACATCGATAGGCTCAACCACAACGGGAGGATCCTCCGTTTCAATGTCACCCTCCACAAAAACCTCAAACTCGGAGGCAAATACAAACATAAAGGTATCTACCTTCGGAAACTCCGCTTTGATATACCTGCTGCTTATTGTTGCTCCTAACTCAAGCGTATAATCATACATGTTTCCGCCTTTGTCTATCTGGGTAGCCTCGCCGATTTGGGTAAAGCTCACACCGTCGTTAGAGGAATAGAACTTGCACCATGTGGGCTTGGATATACTGGGATCGGGATTATGCTGGAATTCAATAGTAAGCTTCTTTATGTTTTTATAAACCGCTTCAAGGTCGATTGTTATAAAATACGGATCATCGGTATAAAAACCGTGCCACTCGGTACCGAAAGCGGTAGTACCCTTTACACCGTCTGTCAGCTCTTTTCCGTCTATAAGCTGATAGTCGTTTAAAGCACCTTCCGGTCTGTTTGTATAAGGGGTAGAAGCGGT
>CAZGJQ010000058.1:0-9067 GCA_964525815.1 uncultured Oscillospiraceae bacterium | reverse complement strand
GCTGATAGTCGTTTAAAGCACCTTCCGGTCTGTTTGTATAAGGGGTAGAAGCGGTGTAGGGCTTATCCAATGCTATGTTCGTCAATTCCAAAGGTACTGCCAGCACTCCTGCCGAGAGCATAATGGACAGCAGCATTACGACTGCTATTAAGAAAGTAAGGTTTTTTTTCATAGGATTATCCTTCCTTGTTATATAGTTATTTTATATCTTAACCGACATAGAACACCCATGTCGAATAAGTATCATATTTTGTACCCGCCTCCACAAGGGTGGGAGCAGCAGAGTTATATTTGGAATAATAAAGCTTGTTCTGAGCTGCATTCATATCCCAGTAAAAGGTCTTGTCGTCATTTTTAAAATCATCCAGAGAATCGGTGACTGTATCAACCTTTATCATAAATTTATATTCGGGATTCGTGTCCCCCGTTATAATGCAGGTGGTTGCTTCATACCCGCGGTAAAAAGCACCCTCGAATGCGGGGTCGTTTGCGGCTTGGGTGGTTACTTTGCCTAAATTGCTTCCGTCAGCGTCAAAAAAGGTGATATACCTTCCGTAATTCTTCCAAACCGGGAACATACAGGTATAGGACAGCCAGTGATAGCAATCCTTAGTGTATTCATAGGAGACGGCAAGGGATATACGGTTTCCGACTACCATATAGGTGCGTACAACATCGCAATATGTATTCTCCGCATCTCCCCAGTGAAGCTTTGTTTTCTCTACTATTTTGATATTTTCAAGCTCTACGGGAGCGTTGTTTTGCAGAGACAGCTTTTTATCGTTCCTTCCGTTATAGAAATCAATGGACACAAGCGACTCGTTATCGTGGTTTCCGCCCGACCAAACCCAGCCGGACGCAGTTTCACCCGATCGAAAAACATATTCCCAATCGGTGCCTCCCCCCGCAAGGGTTACGGTTTTATCCTCGGAAACCACAGTCCAGCTCCCGATATTGTATGTACCCCAATCCTTTTTATTAAATGTAAGGAGCAATGTGTTGCCGTCTGGGGCAACACATTCCATCCTGTAAAGAGAATCGCTCATTTTAGTAAATGTCATGGGAAAAGCGTTCATTTCGTTTAAATCATCATCTGTAATATCTATGGTCTCATCATCTGTGATATCTATGGTTTCATCACCGTTTTCATCCGGTAAGGTCTCATCCGGGGATTCGTCCGGGGAAACGTCGGGTGAGTCATCCGGTGAAGTATCCGGAGAATCATCCGGGGATTCATCCGAAATAATACCGTCGGAAGCGTTGCCGGAAACATTACCGTCATCATCCTCACAGGATGCAAGCAGGGCAAAGCAGAGCAGAACCGCCGCAAACAGGCAGAGCCTCCTTTTGAGTTTTAACATTAATACTCTCCTTTCAAAAATGCAAAAATGCTTATTATTAATATATAAAACAGACCTCGCAATAAATATTTTCGGTCTCTGTGGATTATTATTGTCACAAAAATCCGAACTATGCGTTTTTTTGCATTTTTTATGAGGCAAATTAAAAAATTACCAGCCTGCAGGCCACTCAATATCAGCGTTTATGGTAACCGTTGTCGCCGTGAAGTCATCCGGAAGCTCCAGAACAACATCGTTCGGTATTATGGAGGTTACCTTTATGTTCCTCATTATCTGAATCGATTCGCCGTTTTTTATAGATTCTATCGCAAACAGCTCCTCGGTTTCGCTGTAAAAATAAAACACAGTGGTATCATTCTCGGTTCCGAAGCTCTCGGTTATATAAGTAACACCGTCAAGCTCCTTGTCAGAAACGTCATTTGCCCTCTCGTAGACCGCTTTGTTCATATCCGCAAAAAGGTTTCCGGTTCCCTTCTCGTTTGCCGCCGAATACTTTTTTCCCGCAATATCAAGCTGATAGGTCAGCTCGGGGGTGAACAGCTCATACAGGTCATTAGCCTCTTCGTTATTGATATAGTGGATAACGGTTGTAACATTTTCTCCATTGATAGCCTGCGCAAACTTTGCTTCTGTTCCGTCCTCCGTAGTTGTTTCAAAGGTAATGAACATTTTTTCTGTGTCCAGCCCGTTATAGAAATGCCATGCACGGGATTTTTCCCCGCTGTCCAAGCTGTTATCGGGTTCGCTTACCTCGCTCACTCCTTCGCAGGAGAAGAGAGCGAATGCAAGAATGCAGACGGCAATAATAGAAATGCATCTTTTCATAGAACATCCTCCAATATTTAAAGCTCAATAAATTACAAACATCTGTAACAGAATTATTATAATACAAGTTTTATAAAAAAGCAACCGATATTTTGCCTATGTGTCAAGAGTGTATTTTAATATCTGATATTTATTGAAAAAAAGCCTTGCATTACCCGGAACGCTGTGATAGAATGTGCGCGTATTAATAAAAAACGTAAAAAAACCTAAGGAGAAATATTTATGATTAAGCTGACTCCCCCTATGGGCTGGAACTCCTGGAACACCTACGGAACCAACATCAACGAGGCACTGATTAAGGAAACCGCAGACGCAATGGTGGAGACCGGACTTTTGGATGCAGGATACGATTATCTGGTAATCGACGACTGCTGGTCGGAGCGACAGCGGGACGAAAACGGCAGAATTGTTCCCTGCAAGGAGAAATTCCCGAACGGAATGAAGGCGGTTGCCGATTATGTTCATTCAAAGGGACTTAAGTTCGGTATGTATTCCTGCGCCGGAAATTACACCTGTGCGGTATATCCCGGCTCCTTCGAGTATGAGTTTATAGACGCCGCAACCTTTGCGGAGTGGGGCGTTGATTTCCTTAAGTATGATTATTGCTTCAGACCTCACTGGCAGCAGGGACATATTCTCTACAAAAGAATGGGACATGCGCTTGCAAACTGCGGAAGGGATATACTGTTTTCCGCCTGCAGCTGGGGCATAGACGAGACCCACAAGTGGATTAAGGAAACGGGTGCGCATATGTGGCGTTCTACCGGTGACATAAACGATTCCTGGGAGTCCATAAAGACTCTTGCACAAAAGCAGGTTGAGCTGCAAGCCTTTAACGGACAGGGCTGCTTTAACGATATGGATATGCTTGTAGTGGGTATGTACGGCAAGGGCAATGTTGCGCTGACAGGCTGTACGGACGAGGAATACAGAACCCATTTCTCACTCTGGGCGTTCCTGAACTCCCCGCTCATGATAGGCTGCGATGTGCGCAATATGAGCGATGCTACCAAAGAAATTCTCACCAACAAGGACATTATAGCAATAAATCAGGATAAGGCAGGCAGGCAGCCCTATCTTGTGGACGGTAACATAAACAACATGAGCTGGGCAAAGCAGCTTGAGGGCGGGGATATAGCGCTTGGATTCTTTAATCTGACCGACAGCAATCAGTGTCCCTTTATCCCGTTTGACAATATCGGGATTAACCGTTCGACAGGTAAGGCGCTTTCGCTTAAGAACCTTTGGACAGGCGAGGAGCTGGGAGTGCATAAGGATATTTATCGCACACCCGTTATTCCTCCTCACGGATGCATGGTATTGAGAGGTAAGCTGGTTGACGCATAACTGCATAAAATGCGGTGCCTCTCTTGTCAGCGACGACATCGGCATAACCAGGAAGTTGATTAACCGAGGAGCAACCGAATACCTATGTATTTCCTGCGTTGCAAGGCATTTTAAGGTAAGCGAGGAGCTTATAAGAAGAAAAATAGAAGAATACCGTGCTTACGGCTGTTCGCTGTTTTCAAAGTAAAATAATTAAATGAGCTGTATCGTTTGCGCGATACAGCTTTATTTTATTCTTTTTATATACACTATGTCCTTTTATCGAATTTGTGTCTGCATGCCGGGCAGGTAACCGTTATTCGTCCCCTTCCCTTGGGGACTCTCAGGGTTGCGGAGCATTTAGGGCAGCTGAAATATCGGTTGCCTTTGTCCTTGTACCGCTTATATCTGCTCTGAAAGAAGCCCTTTATCGGAGCGGTTATGCTCAGGAACTTATCGTTCTCCTTCCTTCTCCTATAAAAATCTCTGGAAAGAAAACGGAAGATGAAAACGCCGAACAGCAAAAGCTGAATGATACGCATAACAAGAGGCTGGTAAAAAAGCGAAATAACTCCAAAGCCTATCAGAACAAAGGCTATGAATATATTCAGCCGGTCGTTACCGTACCTGCCCCTCATAAAGCGCATAAAGAAATTCATATAAAAAACTTTTCTCCTAAATTAAGAATTGGGCTTGCTCAGTTTATTCTCAAAAATCCAGGCACTCCTGCACATTTCCTCCAGCCCGTACTTTGCTGTCCAGCCAAGCTCCTCTTTTGCCTTTGTGGGGTCGGAGTAGCACTCTGCGATATCACCGGGGCGTCTCTCCGTTATCTCATACGGTATTTTTATGCTGTTTACCTTCTCAAAGGTCTTTATTATATCCAGTACGCTGTATCCCTTTCCGGTACCGAGGTTATAAGCATTTACACCCGGCTTATCCATATGCTCCAGCGCTTTTATATGACCGAGAGCAAGGTCGATGACATGTATGTAATCCCGAACACCGGTACCGTCCGGCGTGGGATAATCGTTTCCGAAAACACCGAGGCGGGGAAGGGCTCCTCTCGCCACTCTGGTTATATAGGGCATAAGATTGTTGGGTATGCCGTTGGGGTTGTCGCCTATAAGTCCGCTGTCATGTGCGCCGATCGGGTTGAAGTAACGCAGCAAGGTTACGGACAACTCCTTGTTTGCGTTATACAGATCCTTAAGCATTCCCTCAATGTACAGCTTGGTCGCTCCGTAGGGACTGGCAGCGGAAAGGGGGAAGTCCTCCTTTATCGGCACTGTTTTGGGCGCTCCGTAAACGGTGGCGGAGGAGGAGAAGACTATTCTGCTGCATCCGTATTTAAGCATTGCCTCAAGCAGAATGATGGTTCCGGTTATGTTGTTGTGGTAGTACAAAAGCGGCTCTTGCACCGATTCTCCGACCGCCTTTTTACCCGCAAAATGAACAACAGAGTCGATTTTATGAGCGAAGAAAATAAGCTCCAACCCCACCATGTCGAGAATATACACCATATAAAAATCCGGTCTTGTACCGGTTATTTTTTCTATTTTGTCTACGACATCCGCCTTGGAGTTGGACAGATTATCCGCAATAATAACATCATATCCGTTTTTAATCAGCTCAACGCAGGTGTGCGAGCCTATGTAGCCTGTGCCTCCGGTTACCAGAACGCTCATAAAAAAATCACTTGCCTTTCCGTTATTAAATTAAAGCACTTTAAATATTAGCACATAAATAACTGCTTTTCAATAGTATTTTATAAACATTTCCCTCATATAGATTAGTCAGGGGGAAACAGATATGTTTACATTTATATACGACACTTATAAAAGAGCGACCGAGCTTGGCACCTATATGGTAGAGCATAAAGCTACGGTAAGAGCAACCGCAAGCCGCTTCGGGATAAGCAAGAGCACTGTACATAAGGATATAACGCAGCGGCTTAAAACACAGAATCCGCAGCTATACACCGCAGTGAGCAAGGTACTTGAGCAGAATAAGAACGAAAGGCACATACGGGGCGGAAACGCAACAAGACTTAAATATAAAAAAGAAAAGGGTTGACAATATTTGTAATTTAGTGTAAAATAACTGTGTGCAATTATACATAATTTTTATATTAAGTGCTTATGCTTTATGCCGTTTGTCCGGCGCAAGCGGTGTTATGAGCATAAAAAATACAGGTTCGCCGGAGAAACGGAAATAAAAATGTCGGTCAAGCGGATTCTGGTTGTAGGAAGTGCAAATATTGATTTTTTGATGACCACGCCTTATGTTCCCTCTCCGGGGGAGACCATTGTTTCTGAGGGTGCGTATACCTTCGTACCGGGCGGAAAGGGAGCAAATACGGCCGTTGCGGCCTCAAAGCTGAGCTCCCAGGTAATCTTCTGCGCCCGTGTTGGGGATGACGCCTACGGGGACAGGCTTATGGGTATATACAAGGAAAACGATATTGACCTTAGATATGTAAAGGCGGACAAGCTTGAGCAGACCGGTCTTGCCGTGGTGCTTCTGGAAAAGGGCGGAGTCAACAGGATAATTGTATATCCAGGAGCAAACAAACGAATAAGCGAGTCGGACATTGAGAACGCCTTTTTCTCATACCCCGATGCTGCGATAACCCAGTTTGAGATAGGGGATGCGGCGGTTATTGCCACCGCAAGAATAGCAAATACAGAGGGTGTTCCCCTTATCGTTGACGCAGGACCCGCCCGCAAGGACTTTCCGCTCGCAAAGCTTGAGCAGGTCGAGATTTTCTCCCCCAACGAGACCGAAACCGAGATACTGACCGGAATCCGTCCAAACACACTGGAGGATTGTTTGCGTGCCTGTATAGCCCTGAACAACGCCGTGGACATAAAATATGTAGTGCTTAAGCTGGGAGCGAGAGGGTGCTATATATACGACGGTAAGTACTGCGATCTTATTTCTCCGTTTGATGTGCAGGCAGTGGATACCACGGCTGCGGGAGACGCTTTTACCGCCGCATTAACGAGCGAGTATCTTAAAACAAAAAATATAACCGAGGCGGCAAGATACGCAAACGCCGTCGGTGCGCTTACTGTTACCAAGGTCGGAGCTATCTCTTCCTTACCTAATACCACCGAGGTGCGGGAGTTTATGGAGGAGAACGGTAAATAGGTAATAAAAAAAAGACCTAATTGCAGATATGAGCGCATTCCTGAAGGAGCAGTCCACCACTCTGACCGAATATGACCGCACACCGCTAGGTAGGTGTGACGCTCTGTCCGGCGGCTGATTGAGAAAGTCACCTGTCTACATAGCGACCTACCTGTCGCATTAAAAAAATTCACCAGCCGAACTATTTGATATTTGGTAACAGTTCGGATTGGAATTACAAGTCCGGCGTGACGGTGGATGTGGATGAGTAGATAATATATTTTCTTAACAAAATACAGTAGCCCGTGACCCTGATTTTTTGGTGGTCACGGGCTTTTTTCATGATCTATTTATGGTTGAATGTTGTCATAAGGCCTGCCATCCTTTTTAAATTCCCGTATCCTCACCTTTTTATACACCCATAAATACACTTTTCTTCTTATTATCTTCTCAATCAGGGCAATGACTATTAAAACTGCGGATATGCCAGCAAGTGTCCAGAATGAGAATCCCTGAAACAGGCCGATTACCATCTCGGCAATAGCAAGTATTATGATATAGGGTGCCCCGAAAAAAATTATCGTCCACAGGATGCTCTTCGTCTTACACATTTTTTCAAAGCGCGTCTGTTCTTTTGCCTCAAGCGTCTTTAGACGCTCATTAACTTCTTCTGTGGTGGCAACTTGCTTGCTCAACTGCTTCTTCGTCTCGCTATGAGCTGACACTTCATCAGTGTACTTTTTATTGGAACTTGCTACAATATCGTCATAAACTTCAAGATATGTTTTGTCATTAAAGCGGGCATAATCGCCTTTGGTCACATTCATGAGGGCATCTGACACGACGGGATGTGACTTCATAAACAGATATTTTTTCTCATCAATTTCGCCAGCGGCTTTAGCCGAATTTAGTGATTGAATAAACTGGCTGAACATTTTCTTAGAAGGCTTCAAAATCGAATAACAATCCGCCAGTAGTTGCTTGCGGTGATAAGCGAGCATTTTATCGGGGTGATAGAACCACAAAATGGTTCCGAAAAGATCAGCTGAAATACACACAGGGACATGCCCGGAGTTTATGCTGCGATTGCTTTCATATATTTTACTTACATTTGCGATTGCCCCATTTTGGGTAATCATAATATGTTTTGAATCTTGAATGGTTTGTGAAACCACGCCCTGACGGATTCGGTAAAGCATTATTATGGAACGGACATCAACCTTGATGCTGTATTCTTTTTCAGGAGGGACGTTATAACCAGATTCCTTGTATTTATCCTCAACCATTTCGTAAAGCGACGATTCATCTTCTTGAAACTGATGCTCCAACACATCAAACGAAGTCTCTTTTATTGTAATTCCGAACTCGGCGAGTTTTGTCTCAATATTTCCACAGAACTCGGTTATACACTGTTGGTCGAACTCGGAATCGTGGAAAAAGCGGGTGGCGTTGTTCGCTTTCGCTATGTCATAATCTGTCGATGTAGCCCAGCTTCCAGCATTTGTGATAATGCCTTTAACTTCAGAAAGATTGTGGTCAAGGATTTGAACATTGCAACCTGCCGACTCCATCTCATTCACCAAGAAGCGAACTGACTCTACTCGATCTTTATCATCCATTCCTAAAACAGAGAAAACCAACGGAGAGTCAAGATAAACGCATAAGCCTTTGAAACCATCATCTGTAGGAGTATTAGAATAGAAAATTGCTTGCTTAAGAATATTGCTAAAACAAATAGCAGACATAAAATCAAAAAGAGCTATGTTTTTTTGGGCTATGTACTGTAGGTATTTATTCCAAGCAAAATCAAATGGGGTAGTATTTTCGTCAGAATAGACATCTCTATTCAAAACAAGTTCTACGTCTTGAGAGTTGATGAAGTCAAAGATATCGTTTTCAAGCGTTTTGGGGATAATAGTTAAATCATTGGAATCGCAAAAAGACTTAAAGCCTTCCAGAAGTGCTTTCCACGAAGACTCGAAGCCTGATAAATCAACCTTGTATTGCTTAAGTTTTTCTTGGACGGTCTCATATCGTTCCCTGACACTTATAATCGCACCGTTATTCACTCCAACACTTAACACCTGCCTCACGAAAGTAGGAGGGACAGGAAACTGATATCGCTGCTCAAATTTTGCACATAAGTCGGTTGCATCGATAAATGTCGTGCCCTCTTCTAATAGTATATTCGCAAAAAAGGAAAAATATACATCAAGGACGTTGTCACCGAGACAACCTGAACGAAAAGCGGCATACAGTTTCAAAAACTCATTTTCTTGGTTCATAACGGTCTCTCCTTTAATTTATTAATTAGCTAATTTATGCGATTGAAGCAAGAGCCTACTTGGTCGGTAAGGCTCTTTAGCTAATCAGCACTGTTTGTACTCACACGGCAGTAAATACCAACTCGCTTTTCCCGCTTT
>CAZGJQ010000057.1:0-12407 GCA_964525815.1 uncultured Oscillospiraceae bacterium | reverse complement strand
CCTCTAGGATATTCTACTCATAATCCGGCTCATAGAAGCTGGTGTCTGCACTCTCCTCCCGTCAACCCGATATAAGAGCGGTTATACCATAAAGAATCAACCATAACAACCCGACGAAAAGCAGCACGGCTATTAATATAAGTGTTATTTTTTTTAACTTTTTTTTCTTGTCCCTTATCCTGTCCGTGCTTTTTCTCATCCTAATAATCCGTACTTTTATGGGTTTTTGAGCGGAGTCCGTTTCCGCACTCCGCTCTAAATTACCCTTTTTTAGCCTATGAACCTCTTTAGATTATTAAATCCAACCGTTATTCCCCGAATAGGGTCTTCCATACCCTCAAACTCTATTATCAGATAGCCGTCATAACCCGCTCTTTTAAGAGCGTCTATACACCTTCTGACCGGAACATCACCGTGGCCTATAATTGAGCCGCGAAGATAGTTACCCGCTCTTGTCTGGAAGAAGCCCTCACCCGGGTTGCCGAGGCTGCCGTCCTTGATATGGAAGTCCTTAGCGTGAGCATGAACGGCATATGGAGCAGTAATCCCCACGGCATATCCGTTCTCTATATCGGCGCAGGAAAAGTTACCGATATCGACCAATGCGCCGAAGTTAGGGTGATTAACGGCATTAACCAGCTTCTCAATACGCTCCGGGTCCTGCACGAAGAATCCATGATTTTCAACACAGGTCTTAACGCCCTTTTTTTCTGCATATTCCGTTACCGCTCTGTACCCCTCTGCAAGTATCGGAAGGACAGCATCAAAGCTTCTTCCCGTCTTTACGCTGCTGGGGTAGCCGCTTGTAGCGTCATGTCGCATAATAGGGCATCCGTAAGCTACAGCTATGTCAACATGCCTTTTTACCCTTTCAATCTCGTCCTCTATCTTACCCTTATTTAAAAAATCGCAGCCGATATTGTAGCTGACCGCCTCAATACCAATCTTTTTACAGTACTCACCTATATCCTTTGCATAAGCAAGATGCTGCTCCTGCGAGTCAAACTTGGGACCCTCGACAAGATCGATTCCCTCGCATCCAATCTCTTTCGCTTTGTCTATACAGCCCTTTATACCTAAGCTATCGCTACTGGTGTAACCGTGAAAGCTGTACATACTGACACCGAGTTTCATTCTTTTGCTCCTGTTGATAATATTTTTTGCTTTATTTGAGAGTAGCGCTCGCCATCTTGGAGAAATCGTTCCTACCAATGATGCCGCCGCCATCACGCATTTTAACATTCTTCCATGCATCATCGTCACCGCAGTTAATGGAAATCGAAAAGCCGATTTTTTCCGCTTCATCGATATCAAAAGGATAATCCTCGCTACCTAACTCGCTCCATGGTATCGCTACTTCGTAGAATGTTTTTTCGTTAACATCATCTCTTCTGCAGAATGCTTCTCCCGTAAACTCGGTTTCTATTCCCATCCATACTGTAGACAATGTTTCGTTATCATCATTTGCACCGAAGCCGTACTGACGCACTATACCGTCCGACATAGCCTTTTTGTTGTTTGCCTCATAGTCAAAATTCTCAGACATATATTCGCCCTGCGGATCTACAGAGGAAACATTAACCTGAATGCATTCATATTGCCACATGCTTGAAGCATTACCTTGGGAAAGAGGGTTATAATGATAAGGGGAATCAACAATTACGCCTAAATAAAGATAATCGTCATCGTATGCGGCATAAACCTCTGCGGTTGCATAGTACTGATCCTTCTCAAACTGAGAGTAATCCCAGAACAAATTATTCTCGTTAACCACCCATATCGGCTGACCGTATTCGGACGAGCTGATATTACCGTCTATTGTGGGTGCTGTGCTTAGCTTTTTCAAATCAATGCTCATATCAAGAATCTGCATTCCGTGAACAAAGAATTTATGCTCATCCTGAATATTATTAAGTCTTCCTATTTCGGTTGCTTGCTTCGTGGAAACCGCAATTATAAAACCATCCTCCGGAATTTCGGTTTCGCTTTTTTCCTCATCCTCGCCTACCGGCTTCAGAGAGACCTTCTTATAACCAAACACCTCGTGGTCATACTCGCATACGAGTATCGCAAAGTCCTCATATGTTTCCGTACCGGTGGATATCGATGCTCCGAATTCGGTGGTAAAAAGCACAATATCCCCCTCATCCGCTACCTCATTAATCTTTGTAAGGCGGATGGATGTAGAATCAGTCGCTCTTATCTGAACGTTTACAGCTTCTCCGAAGGAAACATACTTGTTGATAAATGCCGGGAGCTCTGTAGATGGATCCTCCGAGACATCATCCGACTGGTCATCCGGAGTGCTTACCTCCGACTCATCATCCGGAGCACTTGATTCGTCATTGGAAGTACCCGGTTCCTTGCTTACCTGCGATTTGTCTTCGCTTGTATCTCCGTCTCCGCCACATGCGGCAAGTGTGAAGAGTAAAGCAAATGCTAATAGAAATACCAATAGCCTTTTCATATAAAACCTCTCCTTTTAAGAAATAGATTTGGATTTCTTTATAATAAACGCACCGATGCCTGCCACTACAAGCACGCCAGCACCTATTATTAGCCAAAGCGTAATGCTGCTTTTTTCCTTTGGAGTCTCTTCTTCGCTTTCCGTGTTCATATTTTCACCGGAAATATAGATAGTTCCGGTTATTTCATCGTAAAGAACCTCATATCCCTTTTCCGCTCTTTGCAGATATTCCTTAGCTGTGCCGACCGCTGCAACAATATATCCACCCTCGGGTACGGTATTGTTATTTCCTCCTACGCTCTCAATCTTCCCTTGCGCATCTACTACAATCTCGTAAGCCGTGTCATCCGTACCTGTTTTTTTACCGCTCTCGTCGAATATGTTAGCACTGTCTTCTCCCAAGGGCTTATTTACCTCACTTATAGATAGACAGTCCTCCACAACAAGAATCCTTACGGTGACCTCGTTAGATAAATTAAATCCGTCACTCAATTGAATAGTAAAGCTGTCCTCACCCACAAAATCCGTAATATCCTTTGCGTTTATAAAAATAAATGCGCCGGTTGCGGACATAGGAACATTCTCCGGTTTCTCCAGCTTCTCGGTTTTTAGCATTCCGGGAGGTGTATCCTCGTCCGTAACAATTAGGTTTCCGTTTGCCGCAGCACCCTTTTTAACGATAAAAAACTGATTCTCCTCAATAACCGGAGCATATGATGTATAGGTTCCGCTTATATATTCATATGTAAGGTCATATGCGTTTCTTGCGGTGGTGTTGCTCGAATATGCGCAGGTGTAAAGGGTTCCCGGTCCGCCTCCCTGATAATACATGGCGAGACCGTTCTCCATCAAGCCGTTTTTATAGGCAGTGTTTATATACTTATGATATCTGTTATATGCCTCGGCGTCCCCGCTGCTTAAATAACCGCTGGTCTCCATTTCCATACCAAGACCGTACTTCTTTGCCTGCCCGACAGCATCATCGACAAGACCGGGATTTCTGACGCCGATCACACTGTCTTTCTCTTGCTCGATAAAGGAGTACCCGTTCTGCAACGTTGCTGCATCAAAGCCAAGCTCCTTCCAGGTCTCATAGCCCGGAGCACAATAATAAGGTATCCAAATAGAGGTATAGCCCTTTGAATGAACATAATCGTTATATGCCTTCATAAGCTCCTCTTCATATTCGCTGTCACGATATGAAATCAGCTCATGATGCCAGTACATACCGTTAAGCTGGATATGCTCAAAGACAGCGTCGTTGAAGGATTCAATAATGTTGTCCACAAACCATTTTATAATCTTCAGTCGGCTCTCGTAGGAGGAGGGTATAATCTGCTCTCCGTCTATTTCACCGAATATATTCGTGTGCGAAATCTCAATAAAGGGTACCGAAATATATACCGGATATTTATAATCGGCTCCGAGTTCGAGATTCTCTTTGTTATCTCCGACAAGCTTGTTTAATGCGGTAAGGTTAATATCCTCCTCCGCGCCGATTGTATTATCAAGATAAATCTGCCATCCGGTCTTTTTGTTAAAGGACTGTATTTCCGTCCCGGTTGTCGGTGTTGGTACCGGGTGGAGGGGCAGGAACAGCATTCCGTCGAACATAGTGTCCGCAATATCGCCGTATTTATCAACATAAGCAAAGTAGGGAGTAAGCTGATGATATGTATTCTTTCCCGTATCGGAAACAGCGCCTCTCGTATATTCGCCGCAGTACATAAGTACAATATTTCTCAAGCCGTCAATATCGGTCACAAACTCGTTGGGATGACCAGCCGGTTCGTCTACCAAAGCGCTCTCGCCGAGATTGGCATCCGAAGAACCGAACACCTCAATCTCATCCATATAAATCCATACATCGCTGGAAAAGGTTACTCTGACATAACGTGCTTTGTAATACTTGTCAAGCGGAATGTCGAAGGTAACCTTAACGGTGTTGGTTTGGGTGGTAGATTTTCTGTCAAGCTTACTGCCTACCGTACCGAAGTTTTCTCCGTCCTCCGAAACCGCAACATAAACATATCTTGAGCAGAGTATACCAGCTCCGCTTATTTGTAGTTGTCCGAGACGCACCCTGTTTACAGAGCTTACCTCCTCTAAATCTATCGTAACACTAATCGCCGTGCCTCTGTACAGCTTAAGCCAATTTCCGTCCGCTGCTTTCGCCTCTGCCTTTTTACCATCGGTCAGCTTGGAATCCGGATCGTTGTGTACAAAGTTTGGAAACCCGTTTTCAATCGGGCTGTCATAGTCGATTGTATAGCTTTTTCCGGCAGCTAAATTCTTGTCATCCTCCGATGAAACACCCATGGGCGCAAGGTTAGTTGTAAATAACAGTAAAATGAATATAAAGCCAAAAAACTTCCTGAACTTCATAGAATTCTTTTTTCCTTTCGTTTTATGCGGATGTTGTATTGTCTTGTTTATTTAGCATATTTCGTGAACAGTACATAACCGTCAATCTTAAGGATAAATCCTTCTGGAATTTTATGTCAAATTATTCTGGTATTCCTCTATTGTTTTTTGCATATCCGCTTCCACAGATGATCTTATTGACTCCCATGAGGACACAACCGTGTTTGCGGTATCGTTCCTGATAACACTGGTATATAGTCCAACAAGGGCGTTATTACCCCAGCTGTATATGGAGCCTATGTCATAAAAACGATTATTGTATATAATATCCAGCATTTCTGCATCATCATCATCTGTTAAAGCCTGGAGCTGAAGGGTTGTCATATAATATGCATCCGTTACATCCTTGCTATAAAACCCGAGTGCCTCCAACAAAAACGCAGTGGCATCCAAATTATTGCTGTTCGTAGTCGGAATCCCGATAACCGAGGATTGGTATCTGTTAACCGCACAATAGTAATTGTCCTGATTCTCATCGTATTTGGGTATGGGAAGAACACCAAAATCAAAATCCATAGCTTCGGTTGTCTGCTTCAAGGAGGTAATTGATGAGCTGGTCGTATTATAGAACAGTCCTCTGCCGGACACAAACATATGCTGCAGCTCGGAGAACCCCCATGTGCTGGGAGTAGGTCCCTCACCTATTATAAGCTCAGCCCGCTGTGTGATGGTCTTGTCGGACATTATCTCATATACCTTATCAAACACGGTAAGCGCTTTTTCGGTTCCGGGGTTGAGCTGTACCGTTCCGTCCTCCATCCTTTCGGCAAGGGGAACACCGGCTCCGTTAACCATTATCGTAGCACCGTAACCGTGCGAAAGGTTACCGTATGTAGCATAGAAGCTCCACTCGCCGTTCTCATCCGCTACGGATACTGTTTTACTCATCTCCTTAAATGCGTCAAAGGTAAACTTTCCGTCCTTAACGAGCTGATATATATCCCCATGATCCTCTTTTAGCTTTTGGTTCTCTTCATACATGTTTTTGTTAAAGAGGGTAAGATAAATATTGTCGTCATCTGTAATCATCGCATCACCCGCAACAAAGTAATGCTTGTCGTTTAGGGTCAGGCTGTTAATGGAGCTTTTATCCCACCACTCGTTATCAAGATCTAAAACATCGTCCAAGGACCAGAATATGTTCTCTGTAACACTGGTAACCATTTTATCAACCGCATCTACAATTATATCATAATCACAGGTTCCGCCCGTAATCAGAATTTTCGCATCCTCAACGGGAGTCTGTGAGCCGGTTAATTCGATCTTGAGTCCGTATCTTTCTTCAATTAAATTATTTCGATCGGCAACTCTGTCGTTTACAACATTTCCGGTCTTCTCCTCGTCGGGAACAAACTGAAGCTCTCCGTAAATATGTCTTGAGGAATCAACTGTCAGAATCCTAATTGTCTTCCCTCCGAAGCTACCCTCATATGGAAACTCCGATTCGGCGCTGACATCGGCGGCAGTTGATGATTCGTCGTCATTATCGTTATCACATGCCGCAAGTAATGGCAGCATAATGAGCATAACTACAGCTAAAAAAAGGATAATTCTCTTGAAAAACATATTTTCTACCTCATGCTCTCCATTGCATAAAAATGCAACGTTTTAATTAAATAAAAGCAACAGCGCAACATATAAACACTGCACTATTTATACAAACTATACCATATTACCTTGATAAAATCAAGCTAATTTATTGCATTTTATACAAACTTTATTTCCGCAATAGCAAGCTCCGCACAGCAGCAAAGAAGAGGTGCCGCTGTTTCAAGCTCCTTAACGGTCGGAAATGTTGGAGCAATCCGAATAACCGAGTCGTCCGGATCCTTCCCGTATGGATGGGTTGCTCCCGCTGGAGTTATTACAAGCCCGGCCTCCTTGGCGAGCTGAACAACCCTTTTTGCGGTATTTTTTGGCAGAGAAAGGCTTATAAAATACCCTCCTTTAGGCTCTGTCCAGCTTATATCGCTGTAATAAGCAAACCTCTCTCTGAAAATCCTAAACACCGTTTCAAACTTAGGTAGTATTATATCCCTGTGACGGTGCATTTGCTTCTTTACAGCCTCCACATCCGGAAACTGCTTTGCGTGTCTTAGTTGGTTTAGCTTATCATAACCAATGGTTTGAAAAGAGTAGCTCTTTGCTATACGCTCAATATTTTTCTTAGAGGAAGCCACGCAGGAAATTCCGGCTCCCGCATAGGTTATCTTGGAGGTTGAGGCAAATTCATAGAACATGTCCTCGTTTCCGTGCGCTTGCGCCTCTGAGAATATATCCAATATGACATCGGGTTCTTCCGACAGATCGTGCAAAGCATAGGCATTGTCCCAAAAAATCCGAAAATCCTTCGCCTTGGGTCTTAAGGATGCAAACCTCCTTACCACATCGTCCGAAAAGGTAATGCCGGTCGGATTGGAATACTTTGGCACGCACCAGCAGCCCTTTATGGTTTCATCCTCCGCAACCAGTTTTTCTATCATATCCATATCCGGTCCGTTTTTGTCCATCGGAATATTTATCATATTAATATTTAAATATTCGCATATTGCGAAATGCCTGTCGTAGCCGGGAACGGGACAAAGAAAGGATATCTTGTCATAGCTCGACCAGGGCTTGCAGCCGTCTTCGACACCGAGGAGCAGCGCACGCACAACCGAGTCGTACATAAGCTTAAGGCTTGAGTTGCCGCCCACAAAAATATTACTCTCATTAACTCCGAGAATGGATGCGAAAAGACGCTTTGCTTCGTTTATACCGTCCGGAATCCCATAATTGCGGCAGTCGAAGCCGTTTTCCGCATAGCATTGGCTGTTCTCGGTAACTGCGGTAAGCAGCCCTTCCATTGTATCAAGCTGCTCCGCTGAGGGCTTGCCCCTCGACATATCAAGCTTAAGACCTTTCGCCTTGAATTGGTTGTACTCCGCCAATATTTCGTTATAGCTCCTCATAAATCTCTCCCTTATTTTATTAGAACTCGGCGCTGCCCACCGTCCTCGGAAACGCCTCAACATCCCGAATATTCGATATTCCCGTTATATACATTATAAGCCGTTCAAAGCCGAGACCGTATCCTGCATGCTTGACGCTCCCGTATTTACGCAGCTCCAGATACCACCAATAGCCTTCTTTTTCCAATCCCAGCTCTTCCATACGTCTTTCGAGTATATCCAGCCTCTCCTCTCTCTGAGAGCCTCCGATAAGCTCGCCGACTGCTGGCACAAGCATATCCGCAGCCGCTACCGTCCTTCCGTCCTCGTTGATTCGCATATAAAAGGACTTAATTTCCTTGGGATAGTCGGTCACGAACACCGGCTTGCAAAAAACCCTTTCGGTAAGGTACCGCTCATGCTCGGTTTGCAAATCGCAGCCCCATTCCACCGGATAATCAAACCTTTGACCGCTTTCCTTTAAAATTTTTACCGCCTCTGTATAGGTAACCCTTCCGAAATCGCTTTCGATTAACGCATTAAGCCGCTCAAGCAGCGTTTTGTCTATGAATTTATTGAAGAATTCCATCTCGGACGGACATGCATCCAAAACATACTTGATTACATACTTGGTCATTTCCTCCGCAAGGCTCATATAATCCTCAAGATCGGCAAACGCTATCTCCGGCTCAATCATCCAGAACTCCGCCGCGTGCCGGGGTGTGTTTGAGTTCTCCGCACGAAAGGTTGGTCCAAAGGTGTATATGTTTGAAAATGCGGTTGCAAAGCACTCTCCCTCAAGCTGCCCGGAAACGGTGAGGTTAGCCTCAGACGCAAAGAAATCCTTAGAAAAATCCACCCTTCCATCCTCGGTCCGCGGAGGTGAGCTTATATCGAAGGTGGTAACCCGGAACATCTCCCCCGCTCCCTCGCAGTCGCTTGCCGTTATTATGGGCGTGTTGACATATATAAAATTCTTCTCGGCAAAAAAGCGGTGTATCGCCTGAGCCGCACAGGAGCGCACTCTGAACACAGCGTTGAAGGTGTTCGTCCTCGGGCGCAGATGAGCGATTGAGCGTAGGAACTCAAACGAATGCCTTTTTGGCTGCAGGGGATAGTCCGGAGTTGAGGTTCCGCAGACCGTTATTCCCCTCGCCTTTATCTCAAAGGGCTGCTTTGCGTCCGGCGTCATTACAAAGGTACCCGTAACCATAAGCGCCGCTCCGATATTCTGCTTTGCAATCTCAGCATAGTTTGCTATATTCATTTCCTCAAATACGACCTGAACACCCTTGAAATAGGTTCCGTCGTTAAGCTCTATGAAGCCAAAGGCGTTGGAGCTGCGTAGGGAGCGAATCCAACCGCCCAGCTTTATTTCTTTATCCTTGTATTCCTCTTGACTCTGATACAGTCGTCTTACTTCGGTTATACCGCTTTTTATTGACATTCCATCCTCCACGCCCTGTCGGGTACATCATCTTTTTTAATTCATATATTAGTATATTATACCATTGTTCTTTGTTTTTTTCAATACAAAAAATATGTTTTTTGCTTTTGGTCTTGAGTTTCCGTATATTGTAATGTATAATATATACTGTTAGTTTATGTCATAATACTACAGAATAAATACGGAGAAAAACAAATGAAAAGATTAATGTTATTATTGCTTGCGGTGTCACTTTTCTTGCTTGCGTCCTGCGGAGGCAAAAACGAGGGTGAGGAATCAATGCCCAAGAACACAAACAGAGCCGGAAATGATGCGGTGGACTATTTTTTTTATTATCCGGATAACTGGACTGTCGACCGCAATGATGCGATGATCAGCATTCGTTACGACGCTTCTCCCAGCAACACCTTTGAGAGGTATGCGAGCATTTCGGTTATCTCATTTACCCTTGTTGACCCTCAGCAGGTTGTAAACGAATACTGGGAGGAATATGAGGATGACCTTGCCGAGACATACAGCGATTATGAGCTGCTTAAGTCGGAGGAAACCGAGCTGGGCGGAGTAATTGCCGCAAGAAAGGAATATACAGGCGGGCTCGGAGGTACAACCTATAATTTCGTGCAGGTTGTCTGCATACGAAACGGTGTTGTTTATTTGGTTACCTTTACGGCGTCCCGGGAGGATTACAGCAAGACAATTTCCGCCATGGAAACCGTTATCAGCAATTTCCATTTTGAATAGAGGCGTTGTTTTATACTAAATTTATTTTCCTAAAAAAAGGTATTGACAAGCCTGCATTGCTGTGTTATAATTCATTTCGTTGCTGCGAGAGCGCAGCGAAAACGGGGGTTTAGCTCAGCTGGGAGAGCATCTGCCTTACAAGCAGGAGGTCACAGGTTCGAGCCCTGTAGTCCCCACCAAAAGAAACAGCAATTTCCGATACGGAAATTGCTGTTTTTTGTTTTGTTTTTTGTATGCCATTAATTTACGAAGAAACACCTTTAATCCAGAACAACAGAACGCATTTTTCATATAATAATAAAAGACATAATTTATATATGGGGTGCGATATGAACATTAATATGAACAACAACATGAACGAGCAGCAGAGTGCTTTTGTTAGGCTTCTTCATGCATCTCCGGATGCGCCTGCCGTAGACATTTATGCCAACGGTAATATTATTGCCCGAAACATAGGCTACAAGCAACGAACCCAATACCTTTCCGTACCGACCGGAACATATAACATCAGAGTATACAGGTCAGGGCAAAGAATGAATCCCGTAATAAGCACCGATCTGACATTAACCCCCAACTCTACGCAGACCGTGGCTGCTGTGGGCAGGCTTTCTGAAATAATGCCGCTGGTTATTGAGGAGGAGACAATGCCTCAGCTTGACCGGAACAAATCCTATGTAAGGTTTGTACACCTGTCCCCAGATGCTCCCGCTGTTGACATTACTCTGCCGGACGGAACCATTCTTTTTGAAAACACCTCCTTCACAGAGGCGGGAGAGTATATTGAGGTTGACCCAGGCTCGTATTCTTTGCAGGTAAGACCGACCGGAACGGAGCAAATTGTCTTAACCCTACCGGATGTAAGATTTGAACCCGCCACCGTCTATTCGGTTTATGCTGTCGGATTCGTTGAGGGAGAACCCGGTCTTGAGGCTATTCTAATAACCGACAGCAGTTATTTTCATTGATATTTATCTGTAACAGCTAATATTTTAAACCGATTTTTTTTATAATCCAAAACACCTTCTTTGCGGAGCTTCGAGAGCTCCGCGGACATTGCGCTGCGCTCCACGCAAAGATAATCGGCGAGCTGCTGTCTGTCAAAGGGGATATAAAACTCGCAACTCCCCTCCTCCTGAGCCTGTGACGAAAGATAGGACAGCAGCTTTTCTCTCGTGGTTCGCTCGGAAATATGCTCAATTTTTCGGTTTAAAATCAGATTTTTGCGGGTTACGATATATAGCATATTTTCGATTAGCTTAGAATGAAATCCGCAAGCGGTTTTGCAACCTGTTATAATTGCTTTATGATCAATGAACATAACCTCGCTCTCTGTTACCGATATTACGGTGACAGGGAGCTTTTTTATTCTTACAAACGGAAAGGACTCCGCAAACAATCCTTTTTCTTCAATTTCGGTCAAAATGCTGCGGTTGCCGAAAAAATCCTCCTTTACAATCTGTATTTTCCCCGATACCACCATGCCTATTTTATCTGTATGCTCACCTGCGTTAAGAATAACACTCTCCCTGTCATACTGCCTGAACACCGGCTTAAGACAGGTCATTAAGGTTACCAGCTCGTTCTCGCTGATACCGTCGAACAGCGGTGAGTCTTTAATTTTATTTATAGGGATTCTCATTATTTCAGTCCTTTCTCACAAAAACCGAATTTTTTATGATTATTGTTGTAAAAACAACATACATACCTTGATTATTATATTAGAATACACACAGAAAGTCAATAAAACACAGAAAGGAAAATAAAAAATGGTAAGGAAAATAATTAAAATAAACCAAGAAAAATGCAACGGCTGCGGTCTTTGCGCCGATGCCTGCCACGAGGGAGCAATCGCCATGGTTGACGGAAAGGCAAGGCTCATCCGGGACGATTACTGCGACGGGTTAGGCGACTGCTTACCCGTATGCCCCACCGGAGCCATAACCTTTGAGGAGCGGGAGGCTCTCGCTTACAACGAGGAGGAGGTAAAGAAGAACATGGAGAAAAAGCTCGGAGTTAATCCAAAAAACCCGGTTACCTGCGCTTGCCCGGGAACAAAAACACAGGCGATAAAAAGACCCTTCGCCGTTCAAGCTCCCGAAGGGAGGACGCAGACGCCGAAGAGCAGGCTCAATCAATGGCCGGTTCAAATTAAGCTTGTACCGGTTAACGCTCCCTACTTAGACAATGCGAATCTTCTTATAGCAGCCGACTGCGTCGCATATTCGTATGCAGATTTCCATAATCGTTTTATGCAGAATCGTATCACACTCATCGGCTGCCCAAAGCTGGACAGCGGTGATTATTCGGAAAAACTTACCGAAATACTTAAAAATAATAATATAAAAAGCGTTACCATAGTGCGAATGGAGGTTCCGTGCTGCGGAGGTTTGGAAGGGGC
>CAZGJQ010000056.1:0-12672 GCA_964525815.1 uncultured Oscillospiraceae bacterium | reverse complement strand
GTCGTGTTTGCGGTGGCGATAAAGAGGCATTCCGAAAGGTCAACGGGAATCTCGATAAAATTATCTCTGAAGGCGTGATTCTGCTCGGTATCCAGCACCTCGAGCAGCGCACTCGTAGGGTCTCCGTGCGCATCGCTGGTGAGCTTATCCAGCTCGTCCAGTAAAAGCACGGGGTTTGCGGTTCCCGCTAACTTGAGCCCGTTTATAATACGCCCGGGCATGGAGCCTATGTAGGTTCGTCTGTGTCCTCTAATCTCCGCCTCGTCCCTGATACCGCCCAGCGAAATCCTTACATATTTTCTGTTTGTCGCTCTTGCTATTGAGCGAGCTATGGAGGTCTTACCCACTCCGGGAGGTCCCACAAAGCAGAGTATCTGTCCGCTCAGGTCGGGCTTTAGCTGCTTAACCGACATGAATTCGAGAATTCGCTCCTTCACCTTGGCGAGACCGTCATGGTCCTCATTCAGGATTCTTTCCGCCAAATCTATGTCCGCCCTGTCCTTGGACTTTTTATCCCAGGGAAGCTCAAGGCAGGTCTCTATATAATTCCTGATAACGGTAGCCTCCGGAGTTCCGAACGGCATCTTTGAGAGCTTGTCCGCCTCCTCCTGAAGCTTTTCCTTTACCGAAGCGGGAATCTTGGACTCTGAGATTTTCTTTGTATACTCGTCATCCTCGTCCTCATCCTCATCACTCATTCCAAGCTCGTTTTGTATTGTCCTGAGCTGCTCCCGCAGATACATCTCCCGCTGACTCTTCTGAAGACGGTATCTGACCTTGGACTGTATGCTTCCCTCAAGCTGCATAATCTGAATGTCCTTTTCAAATATCTTGTTCAGCTTCTCCAGTCTTTTTAAGGGGTTTTTTTCTTCTATTATATTTAGCCGCTCGTCAAAGTTCACTAAAAAGGAAGATGCCAAAAAATCCGCAAGAAAGGAAGCGGACTTAATCTTCCTTGCCTCCGAAACCACCTCGGGTGAGGGCTTTGAAATATACTTTATGTACTCGTTAAAAATAGCAATTGTTTCCGCAACCGCTCTGTCATGCTCTGTCTTGTCGATACCCTCTTCATCCTCCGCGATTATAGCAACATCGCTCTTTAGGGTATCGTTATCGTAATAGGAGTTATATCTCTCGCCGCGATGCATACCCTCCACCATAAGCTGATAGTTGCCGTTGGAAAGTCTGAGTGCATACTTAACGACCGCAACAACTCCGACTTTGCTTAAATCATCGTTTTGTGGCTCTACAACCGCCATATCATTCTGAGCAACCAGAAAAATCGGTTCCTCCCTCTCAAGCGCATCCTTGAATGCCTTGACGGTCATTTTCCTTCCCACCTCAAAGCTGGTTGTTATTCCGGGAAACACCACCACGCCTCGTAGTGCTATTGTATTATATGTAATTACCGATATTTTTTTATCTTCGCGTATCATATTTGCTCCTTGTTTTATACGCAACAGCTATCTGCCGAGCATTGCCGCTCCTATAATCCCGGCATCATTGCCGAGCTTAGCTATCTTTATAACCGTCTGGCAAGGACTGTTGCGTGAATATTGCTCCTTTTTTACTATTTTGATGAGCGGTTCCGTGAGGGACTCCCGCTCGTTGCTAATACCTCCGCCCAGGCTGAGTACCTCGGGCTGAAAAATGTTTATTATGTTTACGATTCCGCAGGCAAGATAGCCGATGTAAGCGTCCACAACCTCCCTTGCCGCTTTGTCCCCCTGCTTCATTGCGGTAAAGGCTGTCTTTCCTCCTACCTTCTCAATATTTCCTTCGGCAAGCTTCCACATTGCCGAATCTCTGTGCCTTAGCATTTTTTCCTTGGTTTGTTCGGTCAGTGCCGTTGCCGAAGCATATGCCTCCCAGCACCCGTTTCTGCCACAGGTGCATTCCTTGCCTCCGTGTACAATAACTATATGCCCCAGCTCCGCACCCGCAAAGTTAAAGCCCGAATAAACCTTGTTGTCTATTATAATGCCTCCGCCTACACCGGTTCCGAGGGTTATCATTACCGAATGTGTGCAGCCTTTTGCGGCACCGATGGTAGCCTCACCCTTAGCGGCGGCGTTTGCGTCGTTCTCCACAAACACCTTTTTTATACCCGTAAGCAAGCTAAGCTTCTCAGCTATCGGGTAGTTCAAAAAGGGTAATGTGCAGGCGTAAACTATAACGCCTTGCTCGGAGTCCGCCGTACCGGGAGAAGCGACTCCGGCATATTCTATATCATCCGTTTCAAGACCGCTCTTTTTTATTACCCGCTTACAGAGCGCGGCCATGTCGGCAATTATTCTGTCTCCGTCCTCGGTTGTAATTGTGGGGCAGCTCTCCTTATACAGAATCTCCCCGTTATCGTTGCATACTCCGACCTTTATGCTGGTACCACCCAAATCTATTCCAAGATAATACATAATTTTGTCTCCTGTAAAAATTAGTCGATAATAATTAAAAATGCTCTGCTTTGCAGTCAGGTAAAAGGCGGCTCTCTGCCGGCAGGGAGGTTATCTTAAGTAGAGAACTTATTCTCTGTTTTGCAATCTTTCCATCTGCTTATTGTTAAACTCCAACGCTGTGTTGTATCCCATTTTCTTTTGTCTGTTGTTCATTGCGGCAATCTCTATTATAACCGCAAGGTTTCTGCCGGGCTTGACAGGTATGGTTATGGAGGGTATCTTTATCCCTAGAATCTCGGTATATTCGGTATCCAGTCCGAACCGCTCGTACATCTTGCCCTGCTCCCAGAGCTCGAAGTTAATTATAAGATCAATCTTTTCCGCTTCCTTAACCGAGCCCATACCGAATATTCGTCTGACATCCACTATTCCGATACCTCTTAGCTCTATATAATGCCTTATTACCTCGGGAGCGGAGCCTACCAGTGTTTTTGAGGAAACTCTTTTTATTTCCACAGCGTCATCCGCTATAAGACGGTGCCCTCTTTTTACCAGCTCGATTGCGGTTTCGCTTTTACCGATACCGCTGTCCCCAAGCATCAGAATACCCTCACCGTACACCTCCACTAAAACGCCGTGGTTGGTAATACGCTCGGCAAGCGAAACGCTGAGGCTTGCGGTCAGTGCCGCCATAATGGCGGAGGTTTCCGTGCTTGTTCTAAAAAGAGGGGTATTATATTTTTCCGCAAGTGTCAGCACCTCGGGAAATATCTCAAGCGAGCTGGTTACGATAAGTGCTATAATTTTATGCTGAAAGAACTTCTCCAGCGATTCATACCGCTCCTGCTGTGAGAGCGACGAAAGGTATGCAAACTCCATATTTCCGATAAGCTGTATCCGTTCCGGCTCAAAGTTTGTAAAGAATCCGGCAAGTGGAAGCCCGGGTCTGCTCATGTCCGAGCGTCTGACGAAAATGCTTTCCGTCCCTTCCGGTATAAAAACCTCCTCAAAGGCGAACTCCTGTACTAATTCGGTCAGCTTAACCTTGTACTGCGGACTGGTCATTTTTCTCTTCCTCCTCCGAAGTGGGAATGCTTTCTGATTCAGATTTTAACAGCTTTTTTTGATTAATATGCTTTGTGAGAAACACGAAAAACAAAACAACCGCAGCCGCTGTTACCGGTATAAGCACCGACAACACCTGAGTTGTGGGGTATTTCCCGAAAAAACGAGCAAACAGCGATACATAGCTATATGCCAGCCTCTGCCCAATGGAAGGATTAATCGGCAAAGCCGAATAGGTCTGGTTGATTTCTTTGAAAACACTTATATAATGAATGTTGTAAGCTACAAGCCCTGCGCACAGCAGCATAACGAAACCAAAAAAAACCGTCATGGCTCCGTAGTTCCTTTTTTGCTCCATAACCCGCTTTTCGCCTCCTTTTACACTTGGTAATTATACATTGTTTTGTGTATAATGTCAATGAAAGCAACAAAAATTTCAATTTACAAAATTAACTATTGAAAATTGCTTCTGTGCGTGTTATAATTTTTTACGATGAGATATAAAATATGGTCATACTAACCGGGGAGTTAGCGGTGCCCTGAACCTGCAATCCGCTATAGCAGGGGTGAGTAGCCTTTTGAGGGCTGTACCTGTGTCGCTGCGCTTTTGCAATGCCGTTGATAAGCGGGTCCTGCGCAATTCGCTTTTTGCGAAATATGTCAGGTGGGGAACCAAGCAGCATTAAGCATTATTTGCGGATGTGCCGCGGGAGTGCCTGCTTTGAGGCAGAACCGAAGTTAACGGGCGTAGGTATTGTTCGATTTAGGCTGTATGGCCATATTTTGTATCTCATTCTTTATAGAAAACAAGGAGGAAAAGCCGTGTATCAGGCGCTTTACAGAAAATGGCGCTCTCGCACCTTTGACGAGATTGTCGGGCAGAACCATATAACCGCAATACTGAAAAAGCAGGCTGCCGAGGATAAGGTCTCTCATGCCTATCTGTTTTGCGGCAGCAGAGGCACCGGCAAGACCTCCATGGCAAAAATACTCGCAAAGGCGGTAAACTGCGAGAATCCAATGGACGGAAACCCCTGCAACAAATGCTATTGCTGTAAGTCTGTGGACAACGCTACCGCAACCGATGTTTTAGAAATTGATGCCGCAAGCAACAACCGTGTCGCCGATGTACGGGAGCTTATAGACGAGGTTGTATATCCTCCCAGTGTTTTACAAAAAAGAGTATATATTATAGATGAGGTTCATATGCTCTCGGACAGTGCCTTCAACGCCTTGCTCAAGACGCTTGAGGAGCCTCCCGAGTATGTATTGTTCATTCTCGCCACCACCGAGCTGAACCAGCTTCCGCCCACAATTATTTCCCGCTGTATGCGGTTTGACTTCAAGCGTATTGAGCCGGACACCCTTGCGGAGTTAATAAGCAGGGTTGCGGAAAAGGAAGCCATAAAGATTCAAGACGATGCCATGCGTCTTATCGCAAGGCTGGCGGACGGCTCCGCCCGAGACGCCTTAAGCCTTCTCGACGCCTGCTCCTCCGGAGGAAAGGGCGAAAGCGAGCTATCGGTCGATAATATACAGTCTCAGCTCGGAATAACCAACAACGACACCATTATTAGTCTTTTTAACGCAGTCGCAAATAAGGATATACCCGCCGCTCTTGCGGTAATAGGCGAGGTGCATAAATCCTCAAAGGATTTGAGCGTATTTATGACCGACCTTATTTCCTTTGTTAGGGATTTGCTTATCGCAAAGAGTCTTGGCGCAGACAGGGATTTCCGCAGGGAATATCTTCATAAGCAGTTCTTTTTCTCTGTCTCCGCTTCGGATAAATTATCGGGTCTGTTAAAGGCATTCACAATTGAAACGCTTTTATATTTCTGCTCGGTGCTGGAGGAAGCCCTCAGCTCGGTAAGCAGATATTCGGTGAATAAAAAAACAGTGCTTGAGCTGACGGTGATTAAGCTGTGTGATATGTCACTGTCGGAGGAGCCGAAGGCATTGCTTGCCCGTATCTCCGAGTTGGAAAAAAGGCTTGCCGAGGGAAATTACGCTTCAGGTGATAAGCAAAAGCCCGCCCAAAAACCAAGAATAAAGCCACTCCCCAACCCTCCGGCTGAGGAAAGGTTAGCCGATAAACCGCCGGTCAGTAAGAAGGAAGCGGCTCAAAAACCGCTTACCGCTTTCCCCGAGGTATTGGAGGAGCTAAAAACACAGCCGGATATTTATCCTCTTGTTCAGATGACAAAAATGCTTGAAAAGGACGGCGAAGTAATAATAATTGCAGATAGATTTGTTATAGAAATATTGTCGCAGGAGAGCAATAAAAAACTATTGGAGGGTGCGGTTAAAGCGGCGACAGGCAAGGGAGCGATTATTTCCTTTAAGAAAAAGGACGCTTCCGTTGACCAAACCGACTTCCATTTAATAGACGAAATTAAGATATGACTGAGTGAGAGCAGCATGAAGAAATTACTTCCCACAATCGGCTGCTGCGGAATCGACTGCGGCTTATGTCCCCGGTTCTACACAAGCGGTAAATCCAGATGCCCCGGTTGCGGCGGTGAGGAGTTTGATAGCAAGCACCCGCCCTGCTCGTACATAACCTGCTGTGTAAAAAAGCACGGTTTAGAGGTCTGCTCGCAATGCGACGAGTTCCCCTGCCCTAAGTTCAAGGACAAACCCAAAATCGAGCGGGATTCCTTTGTTACTCACAAGCGTATTTTTAATAATCATCAAACAATTAAAGCGCTGGGGTTAAGGAATTATCTCATCGAGCAAAATGAGCGTGTTACGCTCTTGCAGGATATGCTAACGGGCTTTGACGACGGACGGAGCAAGAGCTTTTATTGCTTAGCCGCCGCACTGCTACCACCGAAGGATATAAGAGGAGCGATTGACCAAGCAAAAGCAGCTGAAAGCGACATAAAGAGCAGAGCAAAGGCTCTAAAAGCAGCTGTTGCCAGAGCAGCCGAAATAAACGGCGTTGTATTAGCGTTAGAAAAATGATTTAAGCTGGTTTTTTGTTTATAACAATTTTGTTCATTCATACCAACTACCGAGGAGGAAATATTTATGAAGGTCAGACTACCAAAGGGAATGGGCGGCGGTCCGCAGGACATGAACTCCATGCTGCGTCAAGCGCAGAAGATGCAGGAGAGCATGGAAACGCTTACGGCGGAGCTGGAGCAAAAGGAATATGAAATCACCGCCGGAGGCGGGGTGGTATCGGTAAAAATAAACGGTAAAAGCGAAATACTAAATATAGCTATAGAGCCGGAAATCGTGGACCCGGACGACATCGAGACGCTTCAGGACATCCTGACCGCCGCAGTGAACGAGGCTATTAAAAAGGTTGCCGAAATAAAGGAGACCGAAACCGCAAAGATTACGGGCTCATTGGGTCTTCCGGGGATGTTCTGAGCATGACCCCCACCCTCGAAAAGCTTATAAACCACTTTTCCTCCCTGCCCGGTATCGGAAGAAAAAGCGCCGCCCGCTTAGCATACCATATCCTTAATATGCCGGAGACGGAGGTAAGGGAGTTCTCAGACTGTCTTATAAAAGCGAAAAGAGCTATTAATCTTTGCGTAAAGTGCCAGTGCTTCTGCGAAAACGAGATATGCGGGGTTTGCTCGGACAGCAGCCGAGATAAATCTGTAGTTTGTGTGGTGGAGGATGCAAAATCCATCGATACCATTGAGAGCCTGCACGAATACAGAGGCTTGTATCATGTTTTGCACGGAGTTATTTCCCCGGTTGACGGAATAGGACCTGAGCAGCTTAAGCTCAAGGAGCTCTTATCCCGCATTGACGACAAAACTAAGGAAATAATAGTGGCTACTAACCCGAGTGTGGAGGGAGAGGCAACCGCACTGTATATAAGCAGGATACTCAAGCCTCTCGGTGTTAAGGTTACCCGCCTTGCATACGGGCTTCCGGTCGGAGCCACCCTCGAATATGCGGACGGTATGACCCTGCTCAGAGCACTCGAGGGAAGAACAGAAGTATGAAAGGAATGAAGAAAAAAACATATGCAACAGCTAAGGCTTACAAATGACCTGTATTGGAACGGGATTCTTGACCCCGACCTCAGAATATTCGATATAATTATGCACGCTCCCTTCGGCACCACATACAACTCCTATATGCTGCTCGGGAGCGAAAAGAATGCGTTGATTGAAACAGTAAAGGCTTCCTTTTGCGAGCAATATATAGCTTCTGTCGAAAAAATAAAGAGGTTGTCCGAAATTGACTATATTATTGTAAATCATACCGAGCCCGACCATGCCGGAAGTCTTGAGAGAATTTTGGATATAAACCCCGGGATAACCGTAATTGGCTCACAGACAGCAATTCTGTTCCTGAAGCATATATTAAACAGAGAGTTTAATAGCATGACCGTAAAGGACGGGGACACCGTAAGCTTGGGTAACAAGACGCTTGAGTTTATGATTCTTCCCAACCTTCACTGGCCGGACACCATGTACACCTATGTACGGGAGGACGGACTGCTCTTCACCTGCGATTCCTTCGGCTCGCATTACAGCCATGAGGGAGTCCTGCGCAGCACCCTGACGGGAAAGGACGAGGAGAATTACAAGGAGTCACTAAAGCAATATTACGACGACATTATTTACCCGTTCAGAAAGCCCTATATGACAAATGCTCTTGAGCGCATTAAGGGACTGAATATAAAAATGATTCTTACCGGACACGGTCCGGTTCTGGACTCCGCTATTGACGAGGTTATCCGTCTTTATACCGAATGGTCTTATTCCAAAAACCCCAATAAAAGAAAAACAGTAATAATTCCGTATGTAAGTGCTTACGGCTATACAAGGGAGCTTGCCGGGATTATTAAAGAGGGTATTGAAGCGGCGGGAGACATAGACGTGCGCTGCTATGATATGGTGGAGACAGATACCGCAAGCGTCATCAGCCAAATTGAGTTTGCGGACGGAATTCTGTTCGGTACTCCTACTATTTTAGGAGATGCTCTTAAGCCCATTTGGGATATTGTAACAAGCATGTACTACCCTATGCACAAAGGAAGATTAGCTTCCGCCTTCGGCAGCTTCGGCTGGAGCGGAGAAGGTGTGGGGAATATTATCGTTCGGCTTAAGCAAATAAAGCTGGACGTTTTAGACGGTCTTTGTGTCCGCTTCAAGCCGGGCGAGACTGACAGAAAAAAAGCGTACGACTTCGGTTATAATTTCGCCAAAAAACTACTGAGTGATTAAAAAATGCTCTCATATTGAGGCATTTAAAGTAAAGCATAAGGAGGATTTTTTATGAAATACGAGTGTGTCTGCGGCTATATCTATGATCCCGCAGTGGGTGATCCCGACAGCGGAATTGCCCCGAATACGTCCTGGGAGGATCTGCCGGAGGACTGGGTCTGTCCGGTTTGCGGACTTGATAAGTCAGCATTTACCCCTATCGACTAAGGGAGCTTCTGCGGTTACCTAATTAAAAAGGGATACGGGATACCTTCAACCGTATCCTTTTTTTATTTGCGCGCAGATTTAATATCACAAAAAAACATAAGGTTTTTATGCTAAAAATTCAATATTGCGCATATAATATTAAAGAACAAAGACGTTCTTACCTGATTAAAACGGGAGGAACGTTTTTTCTGTTAATGAATATATTTTTTGCTGTCTGACCGGCAACATACAGCCTTTTACCAAAATATTATTTGCCGGAGAAGCGGGTTATTATGTGCGGAATAGCCGGAGAGGTCATTTTTGACAGCAGTACAATATCAAAAATACAACAGAATAATATTCTCGGAACCTTAAAGCGTCGGGGACCGGACTCAAGCGGCGTTTACGAATGCGGCGAGAGCACTCTTTTACACGGAAGGCTTGCGGTTGTTGATGTGGAAAACGGCGCTCAGCCCATGAAATGCACTCACAAGGGCGTTGAATATGCTCTTGTATACAACGGAGAGCTGTATAACGCAGGAGAAATAAGAGAGGAGCTAAAAGGATTGGGGGAGCGCTTTGAGTGCCGATGCGATACCGAGGTCATCCTTAAAGCGTTTTGCGTGTGGGGAGAAGAATGCCTTAACAGATTCAACGGAATTTTTGCTTTTGCGATATGGAATTCGGAGGAAAAAAGCTTATTTTTCGCTCGGGATAAAATGGGGGTGAAGCCCTTCTTTTATACGGTAAAAAACAGCTGCTTCATTTTTTCGTCTGAGCTAAAGGGTCTGCTCTCCCATCCGAGGGTTGAGCCTGTAATCGGTTACAGAGGAATCTCCGAGCTGTTCTTCTTAGGACCGGGAAGAACGCCTGGGTGCGGTGTGTTCGAGGATATATATGAGCTGAAGCCCGGTCATTGCGGCAATTTCTCAAACAGAGGGATTGGAATACACCCGTATTGGTTCCTGCAGGACAAGGCTCATGATGACGACTTCACCAAAACAGCGGAAAAAGTGCGGTTTTTGGTTACCGATGCTATTGAGCGGCAGCTTGTCAGCGATGTTCCGATTGGAACCTTTTTGTCCGGAGGACTGGATTCAAGCATTATATGCGCTGTTGCCGCCAATCATTTAAAGAAAAAGGGAGAGAGGCTAAAAACATTCTCGGTAAACTATGTCGATAATGATAAATACTTCAAAAAAAGCAGATTTCAGCCTAACAGTGACGATAAATATATTAAAATAATGACCGACTTCCTGGGCAGCGAGCATCACACCCTTGTCATAGGCTCAGAGCAGCTTGCGGACGCTCTTTATGATGCGGTGGACGCAAGAGACCTGCCGGGCATGGCGGATATAGATGCTTCTCTGCTCCTGTTCTGCAGAGAGATAAAGGAGCAGGTTACGGTTGCTCTTTCCGGCGAGTGCGCAGACGAGATATTCGGCGGTTATCCGTGGTACAGAGACGAAAAAATACGCTCTGCATACGGATTTCCGTGGTCGCAGTCAACAGAGTACAGAAGCTCATTTTTAAGCAAAAAGTTGCGGAAAATGCTGGACGGCTTCCATTTTGTAAGCAGTCGTTATAACGACACCGTAAAAAATGCCTCCAAGCAGGAGACTCTTGACGGAAAAGAAGCAAGAATGCGTGAAATGGTGCGACTTAACATGGATTGGTTCATGCAGACACTGCTTGACCGCAAGGACAGGATGAGCATGTATAACGGGCTGGAGGTCAGAGTGCCTTTTTGCGATTACAGAATCGCCGAGTACCTATACTCCACTCCATGGGACATGAAGGATTACAGAGGGCGGGAAAAAGGGCTCCTTCGCTATGCCGTAAAGGAGCTGCTGCCCGAGGAGATAACAAAGCGCAAAAAAAGCCCCTATCCAAAAACACATAATCCCGAGTATCTCTCTATTGTCAGAGACAGGCTGAAAAAAGTGCTTGAAACAAACGACTCCCCTATCTTTGAGCTTGCCGACAAAAAAGCACTGAAAAAGCTATTAAGTACCGAGCGGAGCGAGCCGTGGTACGGGCAGCTAATGACAACTCCGCAGACAATAGGCTACTTCCTGCAGCTTAACTATTGGCTGAAAAAATATAATGTACGAATAAATGTTTAACCTTTTTTGGTTTGGTGTTGATATTAACAAGAAATACGCTATAATATATATAGGCTTATAAATACAAGCGAAAGGATGTTTGTTATGTCAGGAATCAGTAGTATTAGAGCAATGGAAATTATAGACTCCCGCGGGAACCCCACCGTTTGGGCACAGGTTATCACGGAAGGCGGTGCGGCGGGAGAAGCGGCGGTTCCTTCCGGAGCTTCCACAGGAGCGTTTGAGGCTTATGAGCTTAGGGACGGCGACAAGAGCCGTTATCTGGGCAAGGGTGTAACAAGGGCGGTTGAAAATGTTAACACTGTCATACTTGATAAACTGAGAGGCAGGGAGGTAAGCGAGCAAAGCAACATCGACGCTCTTATGCTTGAAGCGGACGGAACCGAAAACAAATCAAGCCTCGGCGCAAACGCAATGCTTGCGGTTTCCCTTGCCTGCGCAAGAGCAGCCGCCGCCGAGAAAGGGCTGCCCCTTTATGCTTATATCGGGGGTAACGACGCCGTTACCCTTCCCGTTCCCATGATGAACATTCTAAACGGCGGCGCTCATGCCTCCAACAACATCGATGTTCAGGAGTTTATGATAATGCCCGTGGGTGCTCCGTCCTTCAAGGAAGGACTTCGGCAGTGTGTGGAGGTCTTTCATACATTAAAAAGTGTTTTGAATAAAAAAGGATTGAGCACAGCCGTAGGTGACGAGGGCGGTTTTGCTCCAAACCTTGAGGACGACGAGGAGGCAATAAAAGCGCTGCTTGACGCAATCGAAAAGGCAGGCTATAGAGCGGGAGAGGACTTTTTAATCGCAATGGATGCGGCGAGCGCAGATTGGTACAAGGACGGAGTATATCATTTGCCCAAGAAGAACATTATGTTAACCAAAGCGGAGCTGCTATCCCATTGGCGTTCTCTTTCGGAGAAATATCCTATCGTTTCTCTCGAGGATCCGTTCGGGGAGGAGGACTGGGACAGCTTCACCGACTTAACAGAGCAAAGCGGCTCTGCCCTTCAGATAGTCGGGGACGATTTGTTTGTAACTAACCCCAAAAGGCTGCGCAGAGGAATAGAGCAAGGAGCGGCTAACGCAATTCTTATCAAGCTCAATCAGATAGGAACTCTTACCGAGACTCTGGAGGCGATAAGAACAGCTAAAGAGGTTAATTATACCTGCGTTATCTCGCATCGCAGCGGGGAAACCGAGGATACCTTCATAGCCGACCTTGCCGTCGCCACCAACGCAGGTCAGATTAAGACCGGAGCACCCTCCAGAAGCGAAAGGGTGGCAAAATACAACCGACTACTCATGATAGAAAGAGAGCTCGGCACAAGAGCTGTTTATCCGCAGAAAAAAGCGTTTGGGCAGCTTAGAATATAGTATTTAAAAATAAATTCGGCGGCGTTTTTTAGCGCTGCCGTTTTTTTACATATATGCAAAAATTAGTGTATTTTTATTACATTTGCTTATAAGTTTGTTAACAAGAAAAAATATTTGTCATAAAATGCACGAAAAGTATTGCTTTTTGTATATTTTTATGCTATATTTGACCTTAAGGTGAATTTTTTACAGGGAGCATTATAGGTGTGTTTTTATTCATTCTTGCCGGATTAATAGCCGCAAAGATAAAAAAATATAAAATATCCTATATTTCAGACTGCAGACAAATGAGGTATTGAAGACGGGGAAACCGCTCAATATCTCATT
>CAZGJQ010000055.1:0-13105 GCA_964525815.1 uncultured Oscillospiraceae bacterium | reverse complement strand
CCCGGTCATGTGGACTTCGGCTATGAGGTTTCCCGCTCTCTCAGCTCCTGTGAGGGTGCGCTTCTTGTCGTGGATGCGTCTCAGGGCATACAGGCGCAAACGCTTGCAAACGCATATATGGCTATTGACAATGACCTGGAGATTATTCCCATTATCAATAAAATAGACCTTTCCAGCGCAGATATTGACAGAGCAAGGAGGGAGATAGAGGATATCATAGGTATACCCGCCGACGACGCTCCCTGTGTTTCGGCAAAGCAGGGGCTTAACATCAAGGATGTGCTGGAAAAGGTGGTAAAGGACGTCCCCTGCCCAAAAGGAGATGCGTCCGCACCGCTTAAGGCTCTGATTTTTGACAGTCATTACGACTCCTACAAGGGGGTTATTGTTTATGTCCGAGTCATCGAGGGAAGCCTTTCGGTGGAGGATAATATAAAAATGATGCACACCGGTGCGGAGTTTGAGGTTGTGGAGTGCGGCACTCTGTCCGCCTTTACAATGCAAAAAAGACAGACGCTGCATGCGGGTGAGGTCGGCTATTTTTCTGCAAGCATAAAATCTATCGCCGATACCGAGGTGGGTGATACCGTAACAAACGCCGACCGCCCCACCGACAAGCCTCTTCCCGGCTTCAAAAAATCGGTTCCTATGGTGTTTGCCGGCATTTATCCCGCTGACGGCGCACGTTACGGAGACCTTAAGGATGCGCTGGAAAAGCTGCGGCTAAACGACTCCTCTTTTTTGTTCGAGCCGGAGACCTCAGCGGCTCTCGGCTTCGGGTTCCGATGCGGTTTTTTGGGGCTCTTGCATATGGAGGTTGTAGAGGAACGGCTGGAGAGGGAGTTCAATCTTGATTTAATAACCACCGCTCCCAGTGTTATCTACGAGCTACAGCTAAAAAAGGGAGATACCGTAAGAATAGACAACCCCACCAACTACCCTGCTCCCGATGAAATAGAGGTTGCGAGTGAGCCTATTGTAAAAGCGAGCATTATAACACCCTCAACATATGTTGGCGCGGTAATGGAGCTGTGTCAGGACAGGCGGGGCAACTATTTGGACATGAAATATATCGATTCCGACCGTGCAGAGCTGCACTACGAGCTGCCGCTTAATGAAATTGTTTATGACTTCTTTGATGCGCTCAAGTCCAGGAGCAAGGGATACGCCTCCCTTGATTACGAAATGAAGGGCTACAAGCCGTCCAATTTGGTTAAGCTGGATATATTGCTTAACGGGGATGTTGTGGATGCACTCTCCTTTATCGTTCATGCGGATAAGTGCTACGCAAGAGCGAGAAAAATCGTAGAGAAGCTAAGGGAGCATATACCGAGGCAAATGTTTGAGATTCCGGTTCAGGCCGCCATAGGCGGTAAGATTATTGCCCGTGAAACCGTTAAGGCAATGCGCAAGGATGTGCTTGCAAAATGCTACGGAGGAGATATCACCCGTAAAAAGAAGCTGCTGGAGAAGCAAAAAGAAGGAAAAAAGAGAATGCGGACGCTGGGAACCGTGGAGGTTCCGCAGGAGGCGTTTATGGCGGTGCTTAAGCTTGACGACGAATGACTTATCCATTTATGTTCATATCCCTTTTTGCGGTAAAAAGTGCAATTACTGCGCTTTTTATTCCCTTCCCGCTTGTGATGAGAGCTGCAAGCAGGAATATACCGAGGCGCTTTTGCGGCAAATTAATTCCATAAAAACAAGCAGGAGCGTTTCGAGCGTTTACTTCGGCGGAGGCACTCCTCCGGAACTCGGAGCCGGTCGGCTTAGTGCGACGCTTGCTGCGATTATGGACAGCTTTTCACTGACAAGGGACTGCGAAATCACGGTTGAAATAAACCCCGGAGGTATTACGAGAAACGAGCTTAAGCTGCTGCGGTATGCGGGATTCAACCGAATTTCCCTCGGCATGCAGTCCTCTGTAGACAAGGAGCTTGCTGTCTTAGGGAGAGCATATACCTCGGCGGAGTATGGGGAAACCCTAAATGCGGTCTTGCAAACCGGCTTCTCAAACATAAGCACGGATATTATCTTCGGTATCCCGCATCAGACAAAAGAAACCCTTAAAGAGTCGCTTATGACCGCAATAAAAGCAGAGCTGCCGCATATCTCGGTTTATTCACTTTCCATAGAGGAGGGCACACCTTTTTTCGGCATGAAGGATTCGCTGAATCTTCCGGACGAAGAATCGGAGGAGGAAATGCATCTGCTTATTTGCTCTCTGCTGAAAAAGCATAATTATGAGCATTATGAAATTTCCTCCTTTGCGAAAAAAGGATGGGAGTCAAGGCACAATCTGCATTATTGGTCATGCGGCGAGTATATCGGCTTCGGTGCGGCGGCGCATTCCTATTATAACGGAAAGCGCTTCTCCAATGCTTCGGATGCTATCAAATATACCGAGCTTGCGGACGTGAATTATTACTCCCCTACCGATTACGGCGAGCAGCCCTTACTCACTTACGAGGATTTGCGCACCGAGAGAATAATGCTTGGACTGAGGACAAGCAAAGGGATTATTGCAGATAAAAATATGCTTGACAGGAGCAAGGTATATATAAAAAACGGCTTTGCGCAGCTTGACGGCGATATTTTGTCGCTGACCGAAAAGGGTTTTCGTGTATCAAACAGTATTATTGCAGAGCTGCTTTTATAAATACATGCAAAGAAAACAAAACCGACAAAAAGCGGATGAAAAACACCTTTTCGGGTGTTAAAATGGTAGCGTCAAAAAGTGAAGGTAACAGAAATGAAAAAGCTTTGTTCCATATTAAAAAGCATGTGGCTGTTCAGAAGTGAAAAAGGGCTATACCTTGTGTTCGGCGGTCTGACGACCTTAGTCTCGATAATAACCTTCTGGATATGCGACTTCTTTTTGGGTGCCGATGGTATTAACTTATCCACGGTTATAAAAAATATTGCGGGTATTCTGTTCGCATACTTTACCAATCGAATTTTTGTATTCAGGAGCCGCAACATAACGACAAGCGCAAAAGCACGGGAGTTTCTGCTCTTTGTAACCACCCGCACGGGTACGCTGCTCTTGGATGTATGGCTTATTAATATACTCACCGAAAAGGCACAACTAAACCAAAATATAGGAACCGTAATCACCTCTATAATCGTAATCGTGCTTAACTATATCGCCAGCAAGCTTTATATCTTTAAGCGAAAGGATTGATTTGTAAATTAAAACTAATAAAAAAAGCAAGCCGTCCTCGGCAAAGAGGGCGGTTTTTTCGTCCCATGAGGACTGCCGGAACAGGCTGGAGGAATACTTTAGCACCTACCTTGCCGAAAAGGATGAGATTGCGGACATAGAATCTCTTGCGGATTTTTTGGGTGCAACCCGCGAGGAGCTAATAGCCTGTATGAACGACGAAAAATACGGAAAATTGCTCCGTATCGCAAGAAACAGAATAGCCAAAATCAAAAAGCAGCTCGCCTTCAACGGAAAGCTGCAGGCAACCGTGCTTGCCTTTGACTTTAAGAACAATCACGGCTACAAGGACAAGCCGGAGGAATCCGAAACGAACGAGCCGGTTGTTTTTAAGGGAAAGACCAAGAACTGGTCGAAGTAATGCGGGAAATACTCATTACCCCCAACCCAAAGCAGATACGATTCTTTGAATCGGATGCAAAATACACCGCTTATGGTGGAGCGAGAGGAGGCGGCAAGAGCTGGGCTATGCGAACCAAGCTGGTTTTGCTTGCATTGAATTACGACGGCATACAGATCCTGCTCTTGCGCCGCACTCTCGGAGAGCTGCGGGAGAACCACCTTTTCCCGCTGCTGAAAATGCTGCATGGCGTTGCTAAATACGCCTCGGTGGAGCGGGAATTCCGTTTCCCGAACGGCTCAAGGATTAAGCTGGGCTATTGCGACAACGAAAACGATGTTCTGCAATATCAGGGGCAGGCATATGAGGTAATCGGTATGGAGGAAGCAACCCATTTCACCGAAAAGCAGTTCCAGACCTTAACCGAGAGCAACCGCATTTCCGGCAATATGGAAAAAATCCTTAATCCGAGAATGTACTTCACCTGCAACCCCGGAGGTGTCGGGCATGACTGGGTTAAGCGACTCTTTATCGACAGAAATTACAGAGCAAACGAAAATCCGGAGGATTATCTATTTATTAAAAGCCTTGTGTTCGACAATCATTTTCTTATGCAAAACAACCCGGGTTATGTGGATACCCTTATGGCATTGCCCGAGGTGAGGCGTAAGGCGATGCTTTACGGCGACTGGAACTCGTTTGAGGGAGCGTTCTTCCCCGAGTTTGATTATGAGAAGCATACCTGCGAGCCCTTCCCCCTCGATAACGACTGTATTAAATTCCGAGCGTTGGATTACGGGCTTGATATGACCTGCTGCCTGTGGCTTGCCGTTACCAAGAACAAAGGAATTATTTGCTATCGAGAGCTGTATGAGAGCGGATTGATTATCTCGGAGGCAACCAAAAAAATCCTGGAGGCAACACCCAAAAACGAGCATATCCGCTATACAACGGCGTCCCCCGATCTCTGGAACCGTCGTCAGGAAACGGGCAAAAGCGGATTCGAAATTATGATAACACACGGTCTCAAGGGCTTGCAGAAGGCTAACAACGCTCGTATTACCGGCTGGCGGGTACTGCGGGAATACCTAAAGGGCTACACCCTGCTTGACAGCAAGCCGAGACTGGTTGTCTTCAGGAGCTGCCACAACCTTCTGCGCTGCCTCCCCCTGCTCCGCTTTGACGAGTATACAAAGGAGGATGCCGCCGACACACCGCACGAGATAACCCATGCACCCGAGGCACTCAGATATGCCATAATGTCAAGGGAGCCGATGCTTCCGAAAGCAGCAAAGCAGTTTACCGGAAGCGTTTATAGCTTTGATTTATCTAATAAGCAGGATTGCGGTTATGAAGAGTTTATAGAATATTGAACGAAAGGAATGATCAAGAGCATTGAAATTGAGCAAGGAGAAGCGGCATACGGAGGAATGGGACTTGTATGAAAGGGGTAAGGAATATAATTACTCGCTCAATCTGTATGATACCGTAAACACCAACGAACGCTTTTACAGAGGGGATCAGTGGGAGGGAGTAAGCTCGGGCGGACTGCCCACACCGGTCTTTAATATTTTTAAGCGAATAATCAATTATTACACCTCTACCGTTATGCAGAGTGCGATTGCGATGCGCTACTCCGTCGCTACCCCCTACGGTAAGGGAACCGCAATCAGCGAGGAAAACGCAAACGACATATGCGAAACCATAAACTCTATCATGTCGCTGCGCAGTGAGAAGCTTAAGTTTGATAAGCTGCTTGCGGAGTCGCTGACCGAGGCCGCCATTACAGGCGATGCGGTATGCTACACCTATTGGGATCCCTCCATAAAAACGGGACAGTCCTTTACGGGTGATTTTGTCAGCGTTCTTGTGGACAACACCAATGTTTTTTTCGGTAATCCCAACACAAAGGATGTTGATACTCAGCCCTATATTCTTATCGCAATGCGGGAAACGGTGGCATCTCTTAAGGAGCAGGCGCGGAAAAACAAAATCTCAGAAGCCGCTATAGAAAGCATAACGCCGGACGACGATACGGCAACCCAGTCCGGCGACCTTGCCCGAAAAGAGATTGAAAGCACAAAATGCATTTCGCTTATCAAGCTGTGGAGGGGGGAAAACGGAAGTATTCTTTACCGAAAGTCGGTAAGAAACACGGTAATAACCGAAACGGTGGATACCAAGCTAAGCCTTTATCCGATCGCATTTTTCAACTGGACACCGGTTAAGAATTCCTGGCACGGACAAGCGGTTGCGACAGGAATGATTGACAATCAGATTTTTATAAACAAGGGCTTTGCAATGGTTATGAAGCACATGATGGATACCGCATTTTCCAAGGTTATATACGACTCAACCATTATTGAGGATTGGTCGAACAGGGTGGGAGAAGCGGTTGCGGTCAACGGTCCGGTGGAAAACGTTGCAAAGGTATTGTCCTCCGGACAAATGCAGGCGGGAATGCTGGATGTTATCAACCTTGCCATAAGCCACACCAAGGAGTTTCTCGGTGCGACGGATACGGCACTCGGAGACGTTAAGCCTACGAACACCTCGGCGATCATTGCGCTTCAGCAGGCATCAAATATGCCGCTGGAGAACATAAGACGGGCGTTTTATCAGTATGTCGAGGATATCGGACTTATCTGGCTGGACTTTATGTTCGCTTACTACGACCAAAGACGATTGGTATGCGTTCGGAAGGGGGACGGTAAAGCGTTTACTGACTTTTCCGTAAAAAAATACAGGCAGATAATGTTTGACTGCCGGGTGGATGTGGGAGCCTCAAGCTACTGGTCGGAAATAGCATCCTTGAACACACTGGACAATCTGCTCTCCGGTGGGCTTATAACCTTGGAGCAATATCTTGAGAGGCTGCCCGAAAACATCATACCCCGCAGGAAAGAGCTGATAGAGGCACAAAAAACAAAATTCGAAAGGAGTACAAATGGAACAGAGACCTCTGACAAACGAACAAATCCTTGACGCTCTGTACGAGCTGGCGGAGGACAGTAAAATGACGGTCGAGGACTATATCAAAAACCTGCAAAGCGAATCGGAAACCGCTCTTGCCGCAAGCCGGGACGGTCTTCCCGAGGAGGTAATCACAGAGCTTGACAACGCAAAAAGGCTAAAAAAAGAGAGCCGCAGCTCCGAAAAGCAGTCAAAGCAAAACGCACACATTAAAAAAGAGATAGTACGGTTTAAGGAGCTGTTTCCCAAAGTGAGACCCGAGGATATTCCGGATTCTGTATGGGAGGATGTCGCAGAAGGGGTGCCTCTGTCGTATGCATATGCCTTATATCGGATAACCGAAAGCAAGGCGGACGAATACGCAAGCAGGGTGAACGACGAGAACAGCACCCGTGCAACCTCAAGGACAGGCTCCGGCGATACCGAGCCCTCCTTTACGAAGGAGCAGGTGGAAACCATGAGTCCTAAGGAGGTATCGAAGAACTACAAGCACATACTAAAATCCATTGCCAAATGGAAATTATAAGCACTAAATAAATACGAAAGGACGTTTTTATGGCTAACTACAACAGCATTGAAAAAATCATCAGCGCCGAGATTCTGCGCACCAACGAGGATAATCTGCTTGCAAACAGAATATGCAACACCTCCTTTGTCGGAGATATAAAAAACAAAGGGGATTCGGTAACCTTTATAGGGCTTACTGACCCCACCGTATACGATTATACCGGTACACTTAATTATGAGGAGGTGGACGATACTGCCACTGCGCTATATGTCAATCAGGACAAGGCGTTTTCCTTTAAAATAAAGGATATCGAGGAGCTGAGGTCCTCGGTCGGACTTGCGGATTCCCAGACCAAGCGAGCGTCCTATCTGCTAAAAAACGAGGTGGACACCTTTGTGTTCGGTCTTTATGAGGATGCGGGCTATACCTCCTCTGCGGTAGAGGTTACTCCTGCCAATGTGCTTCAGACCATTGCAGAGCTTAAGCAAAAGCTTGAGGAAGCCAATGTTCCGGACGGCAGAACCTGGATTGTCATTCCGCCCTTTATAAAGACCAAGCTTATGCTTGCGGGCATAAAGTTCCAGATAAACAACGGCGTAAACGGCACGGGCTCGGTAGGCTTTACCGACGAGCTGGGATGTGATATTTTTGTTTCAAATCAGCTCTGTACCGCAACGGACGGTAAGGTATATATGCTTGCCGGCTCCTATTGCGCAATCGCATATGCGGAGCAGGTGCTGGAGACTCAGGTTATAGACCGAATGGAGAACTCCTTCGACAAGGCGGTCAGAGGAAGGCTCGTGTTCGGAGCAAAGGTCATACGACCAACAGAGCTTGTATGCTGCCCGGTTACCGACGGCGGCAACAGCATATAAAAAAGGAGATAAGCAATATGGCAACCAATTTAATCGATAACATATTAAAAGTACCCTACTCCGCAAATCCCGTGGTTTATACCACTCCGACCTCTGTTACGGCGAGTGAGACCTTCACCTTTTCGCTGAACAACTCGGACGACAACATATACATCGTTGCGGATGCCTCTCAGGCTTCTCCGGGCAATTTTACGCTTACCTTCCAAAAAGGAGATTATGTCAGCGCAAAAGCACCGCCCCAGATACAGATTCAGGACGGGGGTATTGTGTTTATTCCCATCGAGAGCGGGATGATTGAGAAAAATGACACCACAGCCGCCATTACCATAACCACCACAGTAAGCGGCGGACTGGTAAACAGCGGTCTCAAGCTTGGTGTCATAAAAAAACGCTTTGTAACAAACCACTGATAAAGAATCAGAGCAGCGGGAGCGATTTGGGCTCTCGTTGCTCTATAATAATACTATTTTAGGAGGGATTTTTTGACTGGTACCGATATTTTCAACACCGCTATGGATCTCTGCGCACTCAGAAGCGTAAACGGCTCTATTCCGTATGACTGCGAGGACTTAACACAGCGTGCGGTAGGGCTGCTAAATATTTTAATTGCCGAAAACGCCTATCTCGATTCACTTATAAAAAAGCAGGATATTGTCATAACAAGCATAGCCTCCCTTTTAGATACGGTTGAGCTCTCCCCTGTGCTCTGTTCTGTCGTGCTTCCCTACGGTCTCGCCTGTCTGCTTATAAATGACGAGAACCCGTCCGGCGGCTCATTCTTCAAGAGCAGATACGAAGCGGAGGCGCAAAGGATAAGAGACTCTCTCAAGGGTGAGCTGAAGCAGATAACGGAGGTCTACCGATGACCGTTACAACAACCTTGCAAAAATTCGGCGGTCTAAACCAGTCGTCAAAGCTCGGCGAGGAGCTCTCTTATTCACCCGACATGGTAAACTTCAAAATAACGGACAGCTATTCGCTGAAGAAACGAAGCGGTATAATAACCGTTTATAACAGCAACGGCGACAGCATCGACGGAATGTGGGCGGGTTACCTCGGTAGCTCTTTTTTTCTGCTCTTCATTTCAGGCGGTATTCTGTACAACCTTGACCCGGATACCGGTCTCAGCTCCCTTATAGGCAATGTTGGCAGCGGAAGAGCGATTATGTTTGAGTTCTCAGGAAAGGTATACATACTAAACGGCAGCAGATACTGCTATTTCAACGGCTTGGATGTGGATATAGTATCCGGTTATGTGCCTTTGATTGCAGTGGGATGCCAGCCCTCGGGCGCCGGAACCTCCTATGAGGACCTTAACCTGCTGACCCCTAAGCGCAGACAGCAGTTTTCCTCCGACGGAGCCTCCGCTGACTACAAGCTTTCCGAAAAGAGCCTCGATTCACTTGAATACATCACCGTTAACGGGGCCGCCTTTACCGATTACACCCATAACCCTTCCGCCGGTACCGTTCACTTCAACACCATACCTCCGCAGGGCATTAACAATGTAGAAATCTGTTATTCCAAGGATAACCTTGACCGCACAAGGATAACAAAAAACCGATATGCAATGCTGTTCGGCGGAAACGTGGACGGCAGGCTGTTTCTCTGGGGACACCCGGATTATCGAAACCACCGCTTCCACTCCGAGCTTGCCGGAGGGGTGCCCAGCGTGGAGTACTTCCCGGAAAACAATTTTACGGTCATAGGCAACACCGAGATTACCGATATTGTCTCCCAATACGACAGGCAATTAATCTTTACGAAGGACAGAGCGTTTTATTCCTTTTGTGAGCTGCGACAGAGCACCCTCGGGGAATATTATACCTCCTTTCCGGTCTATAACCTTAACGGAGAAAAGGGAAACCTTATAAAAGGCTCCTGCTGTATCATAAACAACGAGCCTATAACCTTTTGCAACGACGGACTTAACCGCTGGAGCTCCACCACGGTTGCGGATGAGAAGAATGCGGTATGTATTTCCTCCCCTATCGCCTCCACAATTGCGGAAATTATACGGAGCAATTCAATATCCGGACTGCGGCTCTTTGATTTTCAAACCGAGAGCGAGCTGATCTTTTACTACAACGGGCGTTGTTATATATATAACTACAAGCTCGGAGTGTGGTATGTATATGACAATATGTATTGCGACTGTCTTTGCGATTGCTTGGGCGTGCTGTATTTTTCTTACGGAGACAGGATTTACAAGCTCTCAAAGAATCACAAGGACGATGACGGAGCGGGGGTATGCGCATATTGGAAGAGCCCGTTCTTTTCAGCGGGCCAACCCTATATGCGAAAGGACATTAACAAGCTGTCCGTAACGCTTAAGACCAAAACGGGCACACATCTTAATTTGGCGGTTAACAGCGACCTTAATCCGGATAGTGCGTTTCAGGAGAGCTTTTGGATAAGCAACCTAAGCGGAGAAAAAATAAGCTGCTTGGAGTTCCGTCCCAATGTCCGCCGTGTGTCCAAGGTGCAGGTGCATTTACAGGCCACCGGAGTTAATACCGATGCCGAGATAAACGAAATAACGCTTATATCCAGGACGAAAGGAAGGAACGCAAGATATGGATTATGACGCTATTATAAACGAGACCAAAAAAATGCTGGAGAATTATTCGAGTGTAAACGACGAGCTTGAGGAGCTGTACCGCAGAGCAAAGGAAAAAAACACCCTAAGCTACGAAGATGCAAAAAAGAGCCTTGACCGGCAATACAAGGAGGACAGAAACGCTGCCGTAACCAAGGGGCTTATGGACGAAAAGGATATGCAGCAGTTCCTCGCCGCAAGAGGACTCGCCGCTTCGGGTGAAAGCGTGCAGGCAAAAATAGATTCGGGACTGTCGGTTAATAATGCTCTTGCCGCACTTTCCGGTGAAAATCTAAGAGCGTTGTCCGCACTTGAGCAGGACAGACTTAGCACCGAGAGCAAGCTGGACACCGAGCTTGCCGGCAAAAAGCTTGAGCAGGAGCGGTGGCAGCACGAGCTTGCCGCAAGGCTGGTGCAGCTTGAACAATCGGAGGCGGCATCAACAAAGAGCAGCACCTCCGGCAGTGGTAACACTCCGGATGAAAGCAGCAACCGAACGGAAAACAGCTTTGTCCCGCAAATATCCGCAAAGGAAATGGCAAAGAACATAATCTCCGCCTACTCCTCCGGCGGCAGAATATACAGCAACCTTCAGAAGAGCCAAATCAGTCTTTATCTTAATGATTTGGAAAAAAAGGAGGGAGCGGATCCAGCTTATATAAAGGAGCTGCTTGTAAACCTTAAGGCGGCCGGCTACACCGAGATTCCGGTGTCCGCAGCCGAGGCTACAGTTGCGGCAAATCAGGGGGAGAGCTATTACAAAAGGGTTTATCAAAAGCTGTTTGACATTTACCACAAGGGCAACAATACCTTGGAGCAGGCTAAAAAGCTGGCGGTGAATAAGGCAAAAATCCTATTAATCGGGTTTTTATATGAGCGTTGCTCAAGCATAAGCTCCTTTGAGAAGGCATGCGGAATGGCGGGGATATCCCAAGAGGAGCTAAACGAATATTACAGGCAAACAGACAATATAAATGAAAACGGCAATAAGCTGTCTCTCGGCTCTAAGATTAGCTATTGACAAAAATATTACTGTCCCTCACACCATATAGAAAGGAATGGTTGTAAATATGGAGCTCAGCACATATATGTCCGGAGAGCTAACTGTTTTAATACCTGTTTTGTATGCAATCGGTGCATTTATCAAAAAAAGCGCAATAAAAAACTGGAGGATTCCGTTTGTACTCGGCACAGCGGGCATAATCCTTGCCTTTGTTTATCTTATATCAAAGAGCTACCCCGCCAACCCTCAGGATATTTTCGGGCTTATCTTCGCAAGCACTACACAGGGTATTTTAGCGGCGGCGTCCAGCGTTTACGCAAACAATCTATATAAGCAATTTACCGGGAGAAACGAAATAAAAGATGAAAAGGCTTAAAAGATACATAGACCTTATTGCGGAATGCATCTTTTATTGTATCTTCGAATAAGAAATGATGAGTGAAATTGCTTATGAGCTTTTAATCGTAACCTTTTCCTCCGCCGGTATCCTCGGAACCATCATTGCGAGCCTGCTTGCAATAATATTCAAAAAAACCAAAACGGTAGCGGAAAAAAGACGACGGGAACGGGTAGCCCTTGAGCTGCAACGGCTTGAAGGAGAGGAAAAGCTCTCTTATCTGATTCTTCTGCTCATAAAATTCTCAAAGGGATTGTGCGAGGCAAAGGAGCTTGACGACGCCGAAAAAAGCTATGTTATATATCTTGAAAAAAGCAGGGAAAGAAAAAACCAGATTCTCACCGAGTATACAGTTAAATAAAACAGCAAAGAGCCGCTTCTTATACTAATCCTATTTAGTAATAAGGGCGGCTTTTTTCTTTTGCTTGTCTTAACGAATATTAACACCGGCGCTTGCGTTTCCTACAATGGTGGTGCTCAAAGTCGGTTCGCTTACAACGCTGAGGAAGTAAACGAGTACCAGTCTGTCTCCCTGCTCAACACGAACCCTGATATTCTCCCTGCTGCCCGTAAATATGCTGTTTGCAGCAAGCGTACCCGTGAAGGTCGGAGTAAGGTCCACCCGTGTTCCTTCAAGCGGAGTAAATACATTATTCGGTTGCGTTGACCTATATAGCTGTACCGATATTTGCAGCACCGAGGAGGAGACCGTATTTGATGCGGTATTTGTAAAATAAGCGGTTATTGCGGTTATTGTGCCGTCTCTGGGCACAGAAAACGCCATATTTGTTGCCGTTAGGTTTTGGGTTCCGCAAGCTCCCGGTACAATGTTGTTCTGGGTCTCCCCGAAGCCGATTGCAGCCACAAATCCCGTAGAGGGCAGTGCATTGGCAACGGTGGTAAGGATAACCGGCGTTGTTCCGGACGAAAACGGAATAATTGCGCCCTCGTTCGCCGGTCCCGGCTTGCCTCTCGGGCCTCTAAAGCCTCTCGGTCCCCTGTCTCCCTTCGGACCGGGTATGCAGCAGCATTGAGGCGGTGGCGGACACCACGGCTGCGGAGGAGGACACCATGGCTGCGGTGGAGGACACCATGGCTGCGGCGGCGGGCAGCAAATCCACTGAGGCGGCGGCGGACAGTGCTTATGATGCGGAGGAGGACAGCAGCGTGCGGAGTGCCCCTCGTAG
>CAZGJQ010000054.1:0-13224 GCA_964525815.1 uncultured Oscillospiraceae bacterium | reverse complement strand
CTGCGGTCTCAAAGCGACCGGAGCCTCCCGGTCGCTTTTTTGTTATGTAGTAACTGATTAAGCCTTGTATTGCTCAAGCTGCTTGAACAGCTCGTCGTCCTCACCGTGTGCTATAAGCTTTATGGGCTGCATCAAATCAAGGCTGAATATTCCCATCAGACTTTTTGCATCAACGGTATATCGACCTGAGGTTAAATCAACGGGAAAGGCGCATCTTTCCACAAGGGATACAAATCTTCTGACATCTTCAATGGTGTTGAGTCTAATCATAAATTCTTTCATAGAGAATTTCCTTTCGATAAAGTGGAATTAAGCCTCGGAATCATCAAACTCCCAAATGCTGTACTTAATAACTATATTGTCTCCGTCTTCTACAATGTTGTCGGACCAAAGACCCTTAACCTCACTGTTGTTCTTTAACGCAAACCATTGATATATGGTCATGGGGCTTGTGCCTTCATCCTTGTTCTCCTTGCCGTTTATTGAAACAACGGCAGTGTTTCCGTCATCATCCTGAGAGAATTCGGTAGTGATTTCCTCTTCGTTGGTAAGCTGATTGATAATGGTGTCAATGCTCGGTTCTTTTCCGGATAGTTCCACCTCGCCGTCAAACAGAATTTCGTCGTATGTTCCGTTGTCTCCTTGATCCACAACAATTTTAACATTAACCTTAGTTATTGTTTGGGCACAGCTTGCAAAAGCGATGGCAACAAACAGCAGCACCAAAAAAAGACTGATAGTTCTCTTCATTCAATTTCCCTCCATAAATGCTTCACGGTGTGCAAAGAATATTGCACATTCAAGTGATTTTATAAGTGCATTATATTGTTTTTTAATAAAAAAGTCAACATTCAAATGTTAAAAAAAATATTTACGGAATATATGCGGGTTTTTTGTTGCACTAAAATACAAAAAGATGTATAATAGCAAAAATCACAGGAAAGGAATTCTTAGCAATGAAAAAAACCAGAGCAATCAGTCTGTTTTTGGCGATGCTGCTTCTACTTGCTTTGTTGGGAGCCTGCGTAAATAATCCCGATGAGCAGGAAAGCAGCCCGGACGACAGCTCGGACACCTCGGAGGACACAACCGATTATTCGCTTGTAAAAGCGAAGATAGACCGGCTGTACACAGGCGAGATTGACAGAAGTCTTGCGCAGGTGAACCTCGCGCAAGGAAAGAGCTATGAGACCTCTTACGACTCACATGCGGACTATCCCGATAACGGAGGTAAGCTGACCGACGGGGTTTTTGCGGAAACCTTTTTTGGGGAGGACAAGGAGCCTTGGGCAGGTTTTCATTCCTCGCTGAACGGAACGCTAGAAATTAAGCTGGATCTTGCCGAGACATATGAGGGCATTGCCGATATAGGAATCAGCTTTTGTTATAACAGCTCCTCGGGAATAGGGCTGCCTTCAACGGTGGAGTTCTATGCGGATACGGAGGATGAATACATTTTAGTCGGCGCAATATCGACCTCCGGGCTTACGGGAACAGCCGGACTGTACAACGCTACGCTCAGGCTGCAGGAAAGCATTACTGCCTCAAGGCTTAAAATAGTGTGTGTAACTCCGACCCTATCCTGGCTTTTCATTGATGAAATATTTGTTTATAAGTACGAAGGAGAAGATCCGATGAATAACAAACCGACCAAGTACTACGGAGAGGTGAGCATTCCCGAGATAACGACTCCGACCTACTGGAGCGAAGACGATGCCGATTACAGCAAGGTACAGAATCTGCTTGCGGGATTACCACAGCAGATAATTTCCTTTGCCAATATCGACGGGAACTTAGCAACCGAGCAGTATAACACTCTTCCCTCAGGAAAAATGCTAACCGACGGCAGAACAGCGACCGGAGCCACTTATTCGGCGAGCGGCTGGTTCCGCTTCACAAGGGGGCTTGCGAGGGAGATTATATATAATTTGGGAAACACCTCTGCGGTATCCGGGTATTCCATGGGCTTTTTAAAGGAGGATTCGACCGGGGTAAGGTTACCCTCCGCAGTTTCCGTTTCGGCATCCGAGAACGGAGTTGACTGGCAGGAGATTTATCAGATAACCAATATAACCTCCCAAAAAGCGAGCGAGATTGTCCGGGTCAACGGAGAGTTTGGAAGCAGCTATCGGGCAAGATATGTTAAGGTGGCGTTTCCGGTGAACTCGCATGTTTATGTGGATGAAATTGAAATCACAGGTACAAAGAAGGTCGGAAACGCAAAGGCGCTGGTTCCGGATGAGGTCGAGGAGGTTATGTATCCCAACAAGTACGCAGCACCCGAGGACTTTAATAATATTCAGGATGTGCTTCTCTCGTATATATGCCATCCAAACGTGGCTCCCATAACAAAGGAAATATATCTTCCCCATGTCGCTTATATTGAGGACGGCGAAATAAAGGATACCTTGTTTGATTCCTTTATGTATCTGCCTTATGTCGCATACCTCTATGACGGCGGCAGCAAAAAGCCGCTTAATAAGACCGACTGGCAGTATTATATGGACGTTCAGTTTACCGACGGCAAAAACATGGATGCGCTTGAAGCTGCGGTCGAAGAGACCAAGTCAGCACTTGGAAACAACGATTATGAGGTGGGTATATTCCTCTCAATACTGTATCCGGTTGTCGAGCAGACCGCGTTCGGAGAGATTGACGGCAGAAACCTCGATTTCAGAAAGGTTGAGGATAGAAAGACCGCCATCAAGTGGCTTATCGACGAGCAGATAAGAGTGTTTGAGGAAAAGGGCTACGAGCATTTATACATTGAGGGCTTTTATTGGTTCACCGAGGAGATAAACTATTCCGACGAGCAGCTTTTGGAGCTTATTACCTATACCACCGATTATGTTCGCTCCCTCGGTTATATAACCAGCTGGATTCCCTATTATCAGGCAAGCGGATACAACGAGTGGGCGAAGTTAGGGTTTGACCTTGCCTGCTATCAGCCTAATTATGCCTTTAACTTCAGCATTCCCGACCAGCGGCTCTTTGATGCGGCGGAAGCGGCTAAGCTGCTTGGAATGTGTATTGAGCTGGAGATAGGCGGCTCCTCCGCCGAGCATATAACCAGAATGAAGAAGTATTATGCGGTGGGTGCGCTGACCGGATACATGACCGACGCAATCCATATGTATTATCAGGGCGGAGTTCCGGGCTCTATTTATGCCGCATATACCTCAAATGATAAATATATAAATTCCCTTTATGAGGACACATATAAGTTTATAAAAGGCACCTTTGACCCGTCGGCTCCAGCACCGGAAAGCCAAGCTCTGGAGTGTGAGGTATCGGGCGAGGTAAGCGGCGAGCTTACGACCGTTTCGGACAACATGGTAAAGGGATATTCGCTATATGTTTCCCCTAAATACGGCACGATAAGGCTTAACAGCAACGGTACCTTTGTCTACACTCCCATGAAGGGAATAACCGCCGAGGATTACTTTGAGGTGGTTGTGGACTACGGCTATGATGTGAGCGAGCCCGCAAGGATAGAAATAAGCGTAAAATAAAAAACGTTTTAAGGAGCGGCGGCAATGATTGAAAAGGTAAAGAACGAGCAGACCGAAAAGCTGTGCAAGGCTCTGGTTTCTCTAAAAAGCACCGAGGAATGCTATCGCCTTTTGGACGATTTATGCACCCTTTCGGAAATAACCGAGATGAGCAAGCGTCTTACTGCGGCAGAAATGCTGCGGGAGGGGTTTACCTATAATGAAATAGCCGAAAAAACCGGACTTTCTACCGCTACCATAACAAGGGTGAACCGCTCCCTGCGGTACGGAAGCGACGGGTATAATCTGGTGCTCGACCGAATTCAGTATTGAGATGGACGCTTTTACGGCAACGGCGGAATTCTACGACCGAATAAACGGGGAGCAGTATGCTCCGTATGCCGATTTTTTGGAGGGATGCTTTGCGTCGTTTTCCAAAATACAGGTTAAGGAAGTGCTGGATCTGGGCTGCGGTACGGGGGGAATAACCGGATTGCTTGCTCAAAGGGGTTATGACATGGTGGGTGCAGACAGCTCGCCGGACATGCTTTCAATAGCCCGAAAAAACACAGCAAGCAGCCAAAGTATTCTTTATTTATGTCAGGATATGCGAAATTTGGAGCTTTACGGTACTGTTCAGGCTGCGTACTCCTCCTTCGATTGTGTTAACTATCTCGAGAGCATCGCAGAGCTTGACGGAGTGTTTTCCCTGCTCAGGAACTATATCGAGACAGGAGGTCTGCTTGTGTTTGATGTGAACACAAGATACCGATATGAGGAGGTCTTTTCAAACAATTGCTTCGTGTATGAGTTTGGTAAGGATATGCTGATATGGCAGAACCGTTATTCGCCTTCAAAAAAGACCTGCGGCTTTTATCTGTCCTTGTTCAAGGAGGAAAACGGCGTTTACCTTCGGGAAAATGAGGAGCAAAGGCAAAGGTGCTTCTCTGTTAGAGCAATAAAGGCGCTGCTCCGGAAAAACCGGTTTTTTGTTACGGGAGTTTACGGTTCAACGGCGTTTCTTCCGCTTGAAAAAACAAGCGAAAAGGCTTATTTTATAGCAGTTGCGGAATAGAATCAACAAATAAACAAACTAAGGGAGCAGCCGTTCGGCTGCTCCCTAAAGACATTTGGCGCTGTGTTTTATTCCTCGCTATCCTTTTGCTCCGGGATTATGAGGTTAAGCAAAATACCCGCAACGGTTGCGATTGCAAGAGGAGAAAGCTCAATGTTTCCTTCGTTGATGGTTAAGAATATCTTATAAACCGACTCTCCGGTAACATCACCGGCAAGACTCATGGCGCCAAGACCTAAGCCGATTGAAAGTATAACCGAAACAACGATAAGGTTTTTGGTTCTTGTAAAGTCCACCTTTCCGGCTACCAAGGTACGCAGTCCGGAGGCGGAGATCATACCGAAAAGCACGATTGACGCGCCGCCGATAACCGCTGCGGGAATAGTGGCTATTGCGGTTCCGAAAAGCGTAAAGCAGCCGAAGAAGACCGCAAGACATGCCGCTATAAATATGTTCCTTGGGTTGTAGTTCCTTGTAATTGCAAGCACGGCGGTGTTCTCGCCGTAGGTTGTGTTTGCGGGGCCGCCCATTGCACCGGAAATCATGGTTGCCACACCGTCACCCAGCACGGTTCTGTGTACTCCGGGATCAACCATAAAGTCCTTACCGCATATTGCGCTGTTTGCGTTTATGTCTCCCAAATGCTCCATAAAGGTTACTATTGCTATGGGAACAATGGACAGGACTACCGACCAGTCAAAGGAAAGGCTGCCGTAGAAACCAAAGGTACTGCCCATATCCTGAAAAATAACAATTTTCGACCAATCTGCCTGACTGAAATCCACAAGACCGATAGCAAGCGAATAAGCATAGCCTATCACAAAGCCCAGCAGAATGGGAATTATTTTCAGAAAGCTCTTTGGCTTTGCGTAAGCGTTTATTGCAATAATGGAAAGAGCGGTTATACCCGCTGCGGTCCACTGCTTCCAAAGAGGCAGCTCAAAACCGGACCAAACGGAGGGACCGATTATGTTGTTATAAAACATTTTTGGAGCCAGAACCATACCTATGACAATGATAACGGGTCCGACAACTATCGGCGGGAACAGCTTTTTTACTTTTTCAACGCCGACACCCTTGATTATCAGGGAAATTGCGACATACACCAAACCGGCAAGTATCAGCGCTACGCTCGCCTTGCCCATTTGGGTGTTCCAAGCGTCAGTACCGATGGTTGTACCATGCATTACCGACATAAGGGCAGGCAAAAAAGCGAAAGAGCTGCCCAGAAACACCGGAACCTTTTTGCTGGTCAGAAAGTAGAAGATAATGGTTCCGATACCCGCCGCAAGCAAAGCGACGCTTACGCTCATATTGCTCAGAATCGGAACAAGCACGGTAGCCCCGAACATAGCGAACATATGCTGGAAGCTGAGCACCGCCGTTTTTACAGGCGACTGAGTTTGATAATCGTTTGACATAGACTTCCTCCTGTTACTTATTCAGTTTTTTCTGTTTTCTTTTTTTCCCTAAAAAAATACCCGTATCAGAGGTCTTCCTTAACGAGTATGCTGTTATACCATATATCTGCGCAGCTAAATCCCAAAGTAATATTTTGTAAAATTATATCAAAAAACACACGGATTGTAAAGGGGTTTTTTGAAAACATTAAATTTTTTTGCCGCTTTAGTGCCGGAGGAGAGCGCTTTGTACAAAGGCATTTTTTCTTGACAATATATACAAAAAATGCTATGATGAAATAATAAATACAATGATTGTATACGGGAGGATTATCGTTTGGGTAATTCGGGCAGAGTAATATTTATTACCGGCTTTAAGGGCGGCGTCGGAAAGACTACGGTAACCGCCAATATCGCCGCTACTCTGCGTGCCTTGGAAAAGAGGGTTCTCATTATAGACGGAGACTTTGGGATGCGCTGCATGGATATGGTTTTGGGCTGCGAGAGCGACTCGCTGTTTGATTGCTATGATGTGTTGCTCGGAAGAGTGGAGCCCGAAAAAGCAATTATAGGAGACGCAGGCTTGTATTTTTTGCCCGCACCCATGAATTTCTGCGGAGAGGAAATTCCGCAGGAGAGGTTTAAGGAGCTTTTTGAGAAGCTTCGTCAGCGATATGACTACTGTTTGATAGACAGCTCCGCCGACCCCTCGCCCTATTATTTATCCTTTGCAACGGCGGCGGACGACGCTATAGTCGTTTCCATACATCAGTCAACAGCGGTCAGAGCCGCGGAAAAAACGGCCATAAGGCTTGCTCGCTTAGGCTTTAAGAACCTCAGGCTGGTTGTAAACGGCTATCGCAGGGAATATGCTGACAAGAACCTTTTGCCGTCCATACTTGATATTATAAACCGTTCCTCGGTCGGGCTTATTGGGGTTGTACCCTATGACGAGGGACTGCCCGCCGACCAGGAGGCCGGATTCCTGACCTTTTCGGGCAGGTATTCAGAGAGGTTCAGGCGGTACGAGGCGGCATTTTTTAATATAGCGAGAAGAATATGCGGTGAGAGGGTTCCTCTGTTCGCCGATGTTTATAAACCCAAAAAGAAGAAATATTACTTAGGCAAATGCGAGAAGGAAGGATTTTTGTTATGAATATAGCTATAATAGCAAACGATAAGAAAAAGGAGCTAATAACCGAGTTTTGCATGGCCTACTGCGGAATTATGAGCCGACATAACATTTGCGCCACCGCAACCACCGGAAAATATATAAGCGAGGCCACCGGACTGAACATCGAAAGACTGCTTGCGGGAACGCACGGCGGTACCCAGCAGATTGCCGGTAAAATCGCATATGACGAGGTGGATATTTTGATTTTGCTGAGAGACACCTCCTCTGAAACCGAGTATGCGGAAACAGAGGTCGGGCTTGTGCAGCTCTGTGACAAGCTGAACGTTCCCGTAGCCACCAACATAGCCACAGCCGAGGCGCTTATACTTGCGTTGGACAGGGGCGACCTTGATTGGCGTACACTTGTTAGAGACAAAAGAGAGAGGAAAAGAAGCTGATGGCGAATTTTCAAAAGCCGAAGGGAACGCTGGATATTTTGCCGGCGGAGAGCGAAATTTGGCTTTATGTAGAGGATATAATTAAGAAACAGGCGGAGCTGTTCGGTTTCGGGCAGATTCGCTTTCCCACTTTTGAGGCGACCGAGCTTTTTAACCGCGGGGTCGGGGGAAGCACGGATATTGTGCAAAAGGAGATGTACACCTTTACCGACAAGGACGGGAGCAGCCTTACTTTGCGACCGGAGGGCACGGCCTGCGTGGCGAGAAGCGTGCTTGAGAACGGTCTGTATGCGGGAGCAATGCCCATAAAGCTGTATTATCTGGCTAACTTCTTCCGGAGGGAGAAGCCGCAGGCGGGAAGAAGCCGGGAGTTCTGGCAGTTTGGCACAGAGCTGTTCGGCAGTGAAAACCCGGAAGCGGACGCAACCGTTATAATTCTTGCGGACAGCATTTTCGGCAAGTTAGGGCTGAAAAGCATTGAGCTGAGATTAAACTCCATCGGCTGTCCGGAATGCCGCACCGATTACAGAGCCGCATTACTAAAACACTTTGAAAATAACAAGGACACGCTCTGCGAGACCTGCAAGGGCAGAACAGAAACCAATCCGCTTCGTATTCTCGACTGCAAGTCTCCGGTTTGCAAGGATATTGCGAAGGATGCGCCCAAAACAATCGATTTTTTGTGCGACCAATGCGGAGAGCACTTCAACAGGCTGAAGAATCTGCTTGACAGAAGCGGGGTTGAGTACAAGGTTGATACGAATATAGTGCGGGGGCTGGATTATTACTCCAAAACCGTATTTGAGTTCATAAACGAGGGAATAGGAGCGCAAAGCACGGTGTGCGGGGGCGGAAGGTATGACGGGCTTATAGAGGAGCTGGGCGGTCAGCCTCTTGCCGGAGTGGGCTTCGGCATGGGTCTTACAAGACTTATTCAATCGCTGAGGGATGAGGAGTTGCTGCCGGAAACTAACAACGCTCCGGAAATTTATATAGCTCCGTTGGGAACCTCGGCGAGCGAAAAGGCTTTTTTGCTGACAGAAGGGCTCCGAAAGAACGGCATAAAAGCGGAAACAGACCTTTGCGGACGCTCCTTAAAGGCTCAGATGAAGTATGCCGACAAAACAGGTGCCCATTTTGTCCTTGTTCTGGGGGATAATGAGCTTGCGGGCAACGAGGCTGTGCTGCAGAATATGCAGACCGGAGAAAAGCTAAAGATTGATTTAAGCATAGACAGTATAATAAAGATTGTCTCGGCAAAAGGTGGGGAAATAGCATGACAGAATTAATGGGAAAAGAGCGCCGAACTCATTATTGCGGCGAATTGAAGGATAGCGATATAGGAAAAAGAGTATGTGTAATGGGCTGGGTACAGAAGCAGAGGGACCTCGGCAGCCTTATTTTTATTGACCTGCGGGACAGAAGCGGGATTGTTCAACTCGCTTTTGACGAGGACAGCGACAAGGATGTTTTCGGCAAGGCCTTTGCGGTTCGAAGCGAGTTTGTTCTGTCCGCACAAGGAACAGTCAGGGAAAGATCCAGTAAAAACCCGAATATACCCACAGGAAGCATTGAAATTCTGGTGGATGAACTAAAAATTCTCGCAGGCTCCGAGACTCCTCCGTTTGATATAGCGGAGAACACAAAAGCGAAGGAGGAGCTTCGGCTAAAATACCGCTACCTCGATTTGCGCCGTCCGGAATTGCAAAGAAACATGCTGTTCAGACACAAGGCGGCAAAGGTTACGAGGGATTATTTTGACGAGCAGGGTTTTATTGAAATCGAGACTCCCATACTCATAAAGTCCACTCCCGAGGGAGCAAGGGACTACCTTGTGCCCAGCAGGCTGCACAAGGGCTCGTTTTATGCCCTGCCCCAATCTCCGCAGCTCTATAAGCAGCTCTCTATGGTTGCGGGTTTTGACCGTTATATGCAGATTGCCCGCTGCTTCAGGGACGAGGATTTGCGCGCGGACAGACAGCCCGAGTTTACCCAGATAGACCTTGAAATGAGCTTTGTGGACACGGACGACGTTTTGAATATAGTCGAGGGATATATAGAAAGAATCTTTGCAGAAACTCTTAGTAAAAAAATAGAGCTCCCCATGCCCAGATATACCTATCGTGAGGTAATGGAGAGGTTCGGTACGGACAAGCCGGATATGCGGTTTGGTATGGAAATAGTCGATTTGTCGGATGCGGTAAAAAACTGCGGCTTTTCAGTGTTTTCCGATGCAGTAGGTAACGGAGGAAGCGTCAGGGGTATTACCGTAAAAGGTAAGGCGGACGCTCTTACCCGAAAGGAAATTGACAAGCTCACCGAGTATGCAAAGGGCTGCGGAGCCAAGGGGCTTGCATGGGTTCGCCATACGGGTCAGGTCTCCTGCTCCTTTGCAAGGTTTATGACGGAACAGGAGCTTAATGCGCTGCTCGAAGCCGCAGATTGCGGGGAGGGTGACGCGCTGCTTATAATTGCGGACACAAACAACTCCAGGGTACTGACACAGCTCGGACAGCTCAGGGTGGAAACGGCGAACCGTCTTAATATAGAAAAGATCGGCTTCTGCTTCCTCTGGGTAATAGAAATGCCCTATTTTGAGCTTGACGAGGAGAGCGGGGAGTGGGTTGCCATGCACCATCCCTTCACCGCACCGCTGGACGAGTGTGTTCCCTATTTGGAGACGGACAAGGGCAGGGTAAGAGCCAAGGCATATGACCTTGTTTTGAACGGGATAGAGCTCTCCAGTGGCTCCATAAGGATAACAAACTCCGAGCTTCAATCAAAAATATTCACCATTTTAGGTCTGTCGGACGAGGAAGCGAGAGCCAAGTTCGGCTATCTTTTGGATGCGTTCAGGTTCGGTCCTCCGCCGCACGGGGGAATGGGAATCGGTCTTGACCGGCTGGTAATGCAGATGCTGGGTGCGGATAGCCTGCGGGAGGTTGTGGCGTTCCCGAAGGTGCAAAACGCCTCCGAGCTTATGACAAGCTGTCCCGCGGAGATACCGGAGGAAGTGCTCAGCGAGCTGGGATTGCAGATTAAGAAGGAGCAGATAAATGATTGAAATACTAAGTGTTTCCAAGAGCTTCGGTGATAAAAAGGCGGTCAGCAACCTGTCCTTCAATGTCGTGGAGGGAGAGATATTGGGCTTTCTCGGTCCCAACGGAGCCGGAAAGTCCACCACAATGAACATTATTACTGGATATTTGTCCGCAACCGAGGGAACCGCAAGGATTGACGGGGTGGATATACTCGAAAACCCTATCGAAGCAAAGAGAAAAATAGGCTTTTTGCCCGAGATACCGCCGCTTTATCCGGAAATGACGGTCAAGGAGTTCTTAAGGTTCGTTTATGAGCTTAAGGACTGCCGTTTTCCGAGGGAGCAGCACCTAAAAGAGATATGTGATGTCGTAAAGATAGGCGATGTATATAACCGCATGATAAGGAACCTCTCAAAGGGCTATCGGCAGAGGGTAGGAATTGCGCAGGCGCTTATAGGTAACCCCAAGGTGCTGATTTTTGATGAGCCTACCATCGGACTTGATCCAAAGCAGATAATTGAGATAAGGAACTTGATTAAGATGCTCGGAAGGGAGCATACGGTTATTCTGTCCACCCATATCCTGCCCGAGGTACAGGCGGTTTGCGACAGAATTGTGGTTATAAACAAAGGGAAGCTGGTCGCAAACGAAAAAACCGAGGATCTAATTACGGCGGTTGAAGGAACCAGAAAGCTAATGGCAAAAATTGTAGGGCCGGAGACGGAGGTCCTTAAAATGCTCAAGGGAACCTCCGGTATAAGGTATGCAGAGGCTCTCGGCAAGCGGGATACCGACAGCATTAGCTACATCATAGAATCCGAGGAAAAAGTGGATATAAGAAAAACCTTATTCTTCAACCTTGCCAAAAGCGGCTGGCCCCTGGTAGGGCTGGAGGGTATGGAGCTTAACTTAGAGGATATATTTATACGCCTTATTGACAAGGAAAAGAAGGACAACACGGATAAGGTCAGAAGGAAGAGAGGAATCAAACAGGGATGATTGCTATTTACAAAAGGGAGCTAAAGGCTTATTTTTTAACTCCCATCGGTTATATTTTTTGCGGCATATATCTGGTCGGCTCCGGTTTGATTTTTTCCTACACGACGCTGCTCAGGCAGTCCACAACCAGCCTGCCGGAATACTTTTTGTATATGATAGCGGTATTTGGAGTGCTGATACCGCTGCTGACAATGAAGCTGTTTGCGGAGGACAGAAAAAGCAGAACCGAGCAGGTGCTGCTGACCTCCCCCGTTTCGCTGACGGGAATGGTTATCGGCAAGTATTTTGCCGCGCTTACCGTTTTTGCGGTTACCTTTTTGGTTAACAGCTTCAATTTCGTGCTGCTCTTTTTATATGGCTCACCTAATTTGGCAAGCATTTTCGCCAACATTTTCGGCTTGTTCTTAATCGGCTGCGCTTTTATTGCGATAGGATGCTTTTTGTCGGCACTGACCGAGAATCAGCTTATTGCGGCGGTAACCTCCATAGGCACAATCGCAGCTGTAATCCTGATAAGTCTGGTTGCGAACGAAATCGGAATAACATGGGTGAGGGTGGTGCTTAAATGGTTCTCCATAATAAACAGGTACGCCCCCTTTACCAATCAGCAGCTTGATATAACCGCAATTGTATATTTTATAAGCTTATCCGCAGTGTTTTTGTTCCTTACCGTCAGGGTTTACGAAAAAAGACGCTGGGCTTAGGACGGGGAGTTAACAATGAATATAAAAAAAATCTTAAACAACAAAAAATTCAAGCACGGCTCTCTGTCGGTGGTTTTTATCGCCGCTTTTATAGCGCTCATCATCGCAGCAAACCTGATTTTAACCTCGGTGGCGGCAACAACCAACCTCACGGTTGACCTTACAAAAGAGGAGCTGTATTCGATAGGCGAGGAAACAAAGGCGGTGCTGCAAACACTGGGAGACGATTTTGATATAACCATATACTTCCTTCAGGACAGGGATCTTTATGAAGCGGACAGATATACCCTGATGGTACGGGATCTCGGTGAGGAGTATGCCCGGATTTATCCGAATAACGTTAGGATTGAGTACAAGGACATTAAGAAGGATCCCTCCTTTGTAGAAAGATTCAAGTCCGAGACCCAGACCAGCATTTCCTCCGGTCATGTTATCATTGAGGGTAAATATCATCACAGGGTGCTTGCAATCCCCGCCTTCTTTTATACAAGCGAGGAAACGGGCGCTCTGTACGCCTTTAACGGAGAGCAGCGGTATACGGCGGCGATTCTGCAAAGCTCCATAGAGGAGCCGCAGGTGGTAACCTTTACTACCGGACACGGAGAGACCACCTCTGAGTCCCTGCTCAACATCTTCTTTTCCGCCGGGTTTGAGTTGCAGTTTACAGATTTGTCAAACGAGGATATTGACGAACGCACAAGGATTTTGGTGATTTCTAACCCGAGGTATGATTTTATCGGATATGAGGGGGAGACAACAGACACAAAGACCGAGATAGAGAAGGTGGCGGAATATGTTAACGAGTTCAAAAACTTGATTGTAACGGTAGACAGCTCCACCCCTCCGCTTCCGAACCTACAGGAATATTTACACGAGTACTGGGGTATTGGCTACAAGCCCTATCACAAAATAAACGACATGGAAAAGTCTGTTCGGACAGGG
>CAZGJQ010000053.1:0-13497 GCA_964525815.1 uncultured Oscillospiraceae bacterium | reverse complement strand
GCAATAAGCAAAAAGTAATAATAAAACGGGAGCAGAACGCTCCCGTTTTTTGTGCATATTTACAATTCAGCTCCCAATATAATTTTGATATTTTTCGGCTAAATCCTCATTGATTTCTGCCTTTTTAAAATCAAAAAGAATAATGCTAATGTAATAATTCTCAGAGTCAAGCATAAACCCGGAAAGATAACCCTTTGTTGTTTTAAAATGCAGGTTAAACCTTTCACCGCCAAAATTATTATAAAGGAAGTGCCGTATATTTGTCTCGGCTGCTTTTGTATCACTTATACCAAGCTCCTTACCGAAAACGGAAATTAACTCCTCCGCAAGCCGCTCCGCTTCGAACTCAAAGGAATACACAATCGCACCGTCTCTTGTTTCTTTGGTATAATCAGCTATATGCTGGTTTATATAATCAGGGTTGTTCAGGTTTTTTATAAAGTCCTTGGCGGTTCTATAGAAGCTCAGCTCATTGAAGCTTTCGTCAGTCGCGATTCCCAGCAGGTTCAGGAGCTCCTCATGGTTATCAAGGCTCTTATATTTATCATATTCGTCGAACAGAGTATTTATATATTCGCTTATGTCCTCCGAGGAAACACGGCTGTTTTCGTCTATGACAAGGGTACCGTCCTTAATATAAAAATGCATTATATGCTGACTATATCTGTCGTATACCGTTGATTTTGCATAGAGCTCAAGTATACGCTTGTTCGGATTAAAAACAACGGTTCCCTCAATATTAATGGTGCTGTAGGGCGAGCTAAGCTCCGCTTCAAAAGCGAATCTCTCTGAGCCAACGGTTTTCCTGAGCGATTTTGTAATGTATGTCATAGGGCCGGAAAGGGCTGAGGCGGCTATTATTCCTCCGGCAAAAATAGCTACCAGGAGCAGTGTCAATGCAATGATGATCCCAGGCTTTTTGCTCTGCTTTTCGGCTGCTTGCGAAGGCGTAACAACCGGTTCTCCTTGGGTGAGTGGTTCTTCTTGTAATTGATATTGCTGTGTCTGCTCATTATTTATTAATTTTGCTCCGCATATTATACAGGTCTCTGTATTGTCCTTGTTAGGAAGGCTGCAGGCAGGACATTTCATTTTGCATTCTCCTATATTCATATTAAAACACGGAAACGCTTTTGCTTAGCTCCCGTGTTTTTCAATCTCAGGCTATCTCTGCACTCTGCCGCTGCCACCGTTCTTTAAAAGCGACTCAACCTCTTTGACCGTCGAAATGTTGCAATCACCTTCAATGGTATGCTTAAGACAGGAGGCTGCCGCAGCGAACTCAATAGCTTCTCCGGCTTTTTTTCCGTTTATAAGAGAATATATAAGTCCTGCGCCGAAGGAATCCCCTCCACCCACACGGTCGATAATGTTAATGCTGTATTTTGTTGAAAAATGAGCGTCCTTTCCGTCGTAAAGCATTGCCGACCAGTTGTTTAATGATGCGGATATGGATTCGCGGAGCGTTATGGCAACATATTTAAACCCGAAGCGGTCACAAAGCTGTTTTGCGACATCAATATAGCCGTCATAGGACAGCACGCCGCTGTTTATATCGCTTTTCTCGGAGTGGATTCCGAACACATCCGCGCTGTCCTCCTCGTTTGCGATAAGCACATCAACATATTTACACAGTTTACCCATTACCGCACCCGCTTTTTCTCTGCTCCAGAGCTTTTTTCGGAAATTAAGGTCGCAGGAAACGGTTATGCCCCGTTTTTTCGCTTCAATACATGCTTTTTCGCATATTGTAACGAGATTTTCACCCAGAGCGGGAGTTATGCCGGTAAAATGAAACCAATCCGCACCGTCAAATATCTTCTCCAAGTCGAAATCGTTTTCGGCTGCGGTGGATATGGAGGAGCCTGCCCGGTCATATACGACATTTGACGGGCGCTGGGAGGCACCCTTCTCACAAAAATATATACCCAGCCTGTCACCGCCGAAAGCAATATTTGAGGTATCCACTCCCCATTTTCTTATCTCATTACGGCAAGCAGCGCCGAGAGGATTATCAGGCAGCCTTGTTACATAAGCGGAGTTTAAGCCAAATTGCGCAAGAGAAACAGCGACGTTTGCCTCCCCTCCGCCGTAAACGGCATCAAAGCTCCTTGCCTGTAAGAACCTCTGGTAAGAGGGGGGCTGAAGCCTGAGCATTATTTCACCAAAGCAAATTGTTTTTTTCATATACCAAACCCGTTTCTCCGACGATGTTACTTGCAGAAATAATTATTTTTAGCATTCTGCGTCGGGAAAATGCTTAAAAAACCTTCTTTTTGTTGATTTACCTATAATAGCAAAACAGCAATTCTCTGCATAACATATAGTATTATTGTAATTATATTGTTTTTTTATTGTTTAGTCAAGAGTTAATCGGGGGTGTCGTACGGGATGCAGAAGAAATTTGAATATTTTGCGGGTGCTAATACAAAAAACGGATTTGTTTCCTTCTTTTTTAAAATACTTGAGAATAAATACAAGAAGGTGTACATATTAAAAGGCTCGGCGGGCTGCGGTAAATCCACATTTATGAAGAGGGTTGGGGAGAGAGCGGCAAGAGACGGGCTGAATGTAGAATATATACGCTGCTCGGCTGACAGCCGTTCATATGACGGAGTGCTGCTGCCCGAAAGGGAGATTGCTATTATTGACGGAACCGCTCCTCATGTTATGAATATGGTGTATCCGTCCGCAAGAGATAATATTATTAACTTAGGTGAGTTCTGGGACGAAACAAAAGTTAAAAAGAAACGGGACGAAATTATTGCTCTTACCGATAAAAAAAGCATCTGTTACGAAAACGCATATAGAGCCTTATCGGCAGCGGGCAGCATAAGAGAGCTGCGAGGCAATTTAATATCCGTTGCTTTGCTGGAAGGTAAAATGAAGGCATTTGCCGGTAGAATATGCAAAAAGCTCATAAAACCGGCAACCGGAACCGAGAGTATACGGATACAAACCGCTTTTAACCAAAACGGAATAGACAGTCTTTCCACCTTTTCAGAAGCGGGAAACGTGTATCTGATTCGTGACAGATACGATATTTCACACAAGCTGCTTGAATATATAAACGCTTATTCGGAGCGAATAGGTGCGGAAAGAATGCTTTCGATAGACCCAATTGACTATAACAAGCTGGAGGCTGTTTACTTCCCGAACGAGGATATTTTATTTATCAACGAAAAAAGATTTGCTCAAGCTAAAGAAAAAAAAGACTCTGATAATAAGCCGATAAACACCTCCCGCTTTATTGACAAGAATGCTTTTTCTGTAATAAGACAGAAGGATAGAGCAGCGTATAAGCTCTATAATGCGCTGCTGGATACGGCAAAGCAGTATTTTTCGGAGGCAAGCAGGGTGCATGACAAAATAGAGAGCATATATATCCGAGCCATGGATTTTGCCCGTCTTACCGATTATACAAATAAATTCATTGCCTCTCTTTTCGGGTAATAAAGAAGGCCGGACAGCCATATATATAAAGAGAAGGAAGGAGAATAGTTATAATGAAAAACACAAATAAAAACAGCTCGCTTATGCGTGCTGTGCTGAGCGGATTGATTCTGGGACCGAGTATAATGCTAATAACCTCCGTAATACTGGCATTTGCGATTATGAAGGCAAGCAACCCGACCGGCTATGTGTTCCTCATGGCTCTGACAGCTGTTTTTGTCGGCGGGTTTATATCGGCGCTTCGGGCAGCAAGAGCGTACAAGGACAGTCCTTTTCAGGCGGGGCTCCTTACCGGGCTGGCAAATCTCGGAATTATTGTAATTGTATCCCTTATTTCAAGCTCATATACGGGAGGTATCTGGAAGGTGCTGCTGCCGCCTGTAATTTTGATGCTTGCTTCGCTGATGGGGACAATGACCGCTATAAGAATTAAACCGAGTTCCAAAAGAAGGCTGAAAAAGCTGCGCAAGCAGACAAGGTAATATTATAATTTTAAGAAATCCCTCTTTTGAGGGGTTTTGTTTGTTGAAATTATAGAGATCATATGATAAAATATTGTATATAAAAAACAAGGAGTAGCGAAAATGAACTGGAGCGAGCTATACCCGATAGACAAAGAGCCGACAACTGAGGAAATCAGCGATTATGTAGGTAATGATTTATGGAATCAGCTCGATGAATATCTGAAAAAGGAATATTCCTCTAAGCCAAAGGTAGAGTACAGCAGGTGCTCTATGGTTCCGGGCTGGAATGTAAAGCACAAAAAGAGCGGCAAGGCTTTATGCACCCTCTACCCGCAGAGCGGCTTCTTTATTTGCCTTGTTACGGTAAAGAACGATGTTGAAGCCATACTTCCGCTGACCGATAAGTATATTCGGGATTTGTACGACACGGCCGGTTCGCTCAACGGCAGCAGGTGGCTTATGATTGAGGTGAAGAGCGAAAGGATTCTTGATGATATAAAGGAGCTTATTGCATATAAGCTCAGGAAATAAAAAAACCCGCAGCCATAAGCCGCGGGTCTAATAAGGTATGATTAAAACTCTATCTTACCTCGCTTTAAGCCTAAACCGTCAATAAAGGTCTCTACCTCGGCATGTCTTGTGAGAGGTGCCCAACCGCCCTCCAAAAAATGAGCGTCCGCCGTCGCGGTAAAGCCGACACCAAGCTCGTTTGCTCTTTTAAGCATGGCGGTGTTGCCGCAGCTCCCCGCAAGCTCCCAAACAACCCCTTTTTCCGCCATAAGGCGCATAAGCGGCTCGAATATCTCAATAATACGGTCATCAGGCACTTTTTTTATATCCACCAAGTATGTACGCAGGGTAAGCAGTCCGTCGTCCATGTGAGCAAGGGATTTCACCTTTGGATACCGCTTGATGGCGTTCATATATCCGCAGACAAGTCCGCTTATAATGTTTTCCTCCCCCGCATCCATTGTTTTTTGCCGCCATTCTTCTACACACCGCCTGCCCTCGTCGTTGTTGTGCTCGGGGCAGAAATTCAAATTGGGATAAAGCATAAGGCTCATGGGCAGACAGTCGAGGTCTATCATAAAATGCACAGAGAGCTGAACCAAATCGATTTTCTCCTGCTCGGCAAGCGGGATATTTATGTCTCCTGCCTGGTTACGCAGCTCGGTTTCCACTCCGGTTCGAATAATAACGCTCCGTGGCATGTAAGCGGTATATTCGCTGAGATACTGACGCCATTGCTCCTGCTTGGTTTTATGCCAGCATATCCAGTCGTCCTTGCCGTTGGGCATTGCCTCCGAATAGTGCTTTAGCACCGCAGCTTCGTTAATTCCAAGCTCAATGCATTTTTCCTCAATATTGGGGAAGGTCATTTCCTCGTTTGCGCAGGAATCAATATAGTAATGGATATGATAGTCGGTCATGCTTGCTGCTCCTCGTTTGATTTTTTTCGCATGTATCTCGGACAGACCCTGAAGCCGCTAACCCCTGCTCTTTCCATTGCGCCGAACAGACGCTGCTTAAGCCCTCTGTCCTTATTTGACAGCTCGGCGAGCAAGTCCTTGACCTTCTGTCTGTCGGTGTTTCCGTCCGAGGGACAATATTTCGGGGAAGGCTGCACGCCGGACACCCGTATAAAGTGCTTGATTTCTTTTTCGGAAACATAAATAAAGGGACGAATAACGGTTATCTCCCGGCGATCAAGAAAGGATACCGGAGAAAAGCAGGCTATTCTTCCCTCGTTGAACAAATTCAGATAAAAGGTCTCCACGGCATCGTCAAAATGATGAGCCAGCGCAACCTTTTTGCAGCCGAGCTCAAGAGCGGCTTCGTTAAGCGCACCCCTTCTCAAATTCGCACATAATGAGCAGGGATTCTTTTCTTTACGGATCTCAAAAACTATTTTATATATCTCGGAGGGAATTAAGTGAAGCTTCAAGCCGAGAGTGTCGCACAGCTCCTTTATATTATCGCTGCTCGCATTCGGAAAGCCCATATCCACGGTAATGGGCACAAGCTCAAAGCGTTTTGGATAAAAGCGGCGCAGCTCGTTTAGTGCGCATAGAAGGGTCAGGCTGTCCTTGCCACCCGAAACGCCGACGGCAATTCTGTCGCCCTCCGAAATCATATCATAATCGCATACCGCTCTGCGGGTATAGGACAGTATTTTTTGTATCGGTTTTATATTTATCAAACGGTACTTCCTCTCCTATCAAGGCTTATGATAATTATATATCCATTTTTGTTTTATAGCAAGGATTATTTATAAATATCGTAAATGGCAAACTAAAAAACAGGAGAAAAAACGAGATAACGGAAGAAAACATATCCGAAACAGAAAAAAGTTTGTCGTTTGCTATTGACAACGGTGAAAATACTGCTATAATAGATAAGCGTGTTATATATAAAGAAGATTTGAAAGGAAAACGAAAATGTCTACATTCATGGCGAAGAAAGAGAATGTTGACCGCAAATGGTTTGTTATAGACGCTCAGGGCAAGACCCTCGGCAAGGTAGCGGTTCTTGCGGCGACAATTCTTAACGGAAAGCATCGTCCCGAATATACACCGCATGTCGACTGCGGCGATTGCGTCGTGGTTATAAACGCCGAGAAGGTTGTTTTGACCGGGAAAAAGCTTGACCAGAAGTTTTATTACCGACACAGCGGTTATATTGGCGGTCTCAAGGCGGTTAAGTATCGCACCCTTATGGCTACAAGACCGGAGAAGGTTATTGAGCTTGCGGTTAAGGGAATGCTGCCCAAGAACAAGATAGGCGATGCGAGCTTTACCCGACTTAAGGTCTATAGAGGCGCAGAGCATAAACAGCAGGCACAAAAGCCGGTTGCTGTGGAAGTTAAATAAAGGAGGACGCAAATAATGACATATCAATCGGCTATACCCTATTTTTACGGCACAGGCAGAAGAAAGAGCAGTGTTGCCCGCGTCCGTCTTATTCCCGGCTCCGGAGCCGTTACCGTTAACAAGAGAGATATTGACGATTATTTTGGATTGGATACCCTCAAGCTAATTGTCCGTCAGCCCTTTGGCGTAACCGAAACCAGCGGAAAGTTCGATGTTATCTGCACGGTTGTCGGCGGCGGCGTTTCGGGACAGGCGGGAGCTATAAGACACGGTATCGCAAGAGCCTTGCTTCAGGCAAGCGAGGAATACCGTCCCGCACTCAAGAAGGCAGGACTCTTAACCCGTGACCCTCGTATGAAGGAGAGAAAGAAGTACGGTCTCAAGGCGGCGAGAAGAGCTTCCCAGTTCAGCAAGCGTTAACCTTTTCGTTTACAGTCTATATGCAATCGGCACATATGTGCCGAACCGAATATAACTTTTTTACTGAAAAAGGAGACAAGAAAATGAAAAACCTAAAACTTACGGCAATATTGCTTGCCATACTGTTAATTGTACCCTTTGCTTTGGTCGGATGCGATACCAGCGGTGACGACACCTCCTCGGTTGACGCAACCTCCTCGGCAACGGAAGCGGATGAATCCAGCGTTGATGAGGAGAGCGAGGATGAGATTACCGTCCCGGAAAGCATCAAGTCGGCAGGTAAGATTATCATGGCGACAAACGCAAACTTCCCGCCTTACGAGTTTATTGACGACGACGGAAATTATGCGGGAATCGATGTTGAGATTATGCAGGCAATCGCAGACCTTTGGGAGGTTGACCTCGAAATCGACAACATGGAGTTTGCCGCAATACTGTCTTCCATACAGACAGGAAAGGCGGATGTGGGCATAGCGGGCATGACAGTTACCGAGGAGCGTCTTGAAAGCGTTAACTTCTCCCATACTTATGCAAAGGCAAAACAGGTTATCATTGTTAAAGAGGATTCCGAGATTAACGGTGTTGACGACCTAAAAGGGAAAAAAGTAGGAGTTCAGTTAGGTACAACCGGTGCTATTTATGCCGCCGATGACAAGGATGAAGGAAACATCGGGGAAGTTGAGCAGTACAACAACGGTGTGGACGCAGTCCTCGCTTTGACTCAGGACAAGATTGATGCGGTTATCATAGATAACGAGCCGGCTAAGGTGTTTGTCGAGCAGAACGAAGGCATTAAGATAATCGACGAAGAATACACGGACGAGGATTACGCAATTGCAATAGCAAAGGATAACACCGAGCTGAGAGATGCGATTAACGAAGCGCTTGAGATTCTTGACGAGAACGGAACTCTTCAGGAAATAATCGAAAAGTATATACCTGCTGAATAATTACATCGAATAATTTATGCGGCGTGTTGTCTTTACGGTCGGCACGCCGTTAGTTTAATTTTAAACAATAGTCACTGATATCCGGAGGGCGGTGGGCGCACTGATTAAATTGAACACAAGTATAAAAAGAAAAGCAAATATTGTAATAATATCGGTACTCTTAGGCGTTTTTCTGTTGGGAGCATTGCTCGCCGGCGGTGTTCTTGCCGAAGAGAGCGAAGCGGCGGACGAATCCTCCCGCAGCTCTATTATCGGCAAGTCCCCGTTAGTGGAGGATGCTGACAGCAGAGCCGCTGAGGAGTCCAGGCTCTCCGCCGACGACGATACAAGCGGTTTTGTAAGGTACTTCAGGGATTTGTACAATAACGCATCCCATTCCTTCAGACGTAATTTCATAACCAATAACGGATGGAAGCTAATCCTCAGAGGACTGGGGGTTACCCTGCAAATTACCTTTTTTGCGGTAATATTCGGCAATATTTTAGGTTTTATAGTCGGAGTTACCCGCTCCGTTTATGAAAAGACGGGAAGATACAGGTTTTTTAACAGCATATGCAAGCTCTATATAACCATAGTCAGGGGAACTCCCGTGGTTGTGCAGCTGCTTATTATCAACTTCGTTATTTTTCAATCGGTTAGCATAAGTAAAATAGTTGTGGCTATTATAGCGTTCGGAGTTAACTCCGGAGCGTATGTTGCGGAGATTTTCCGAAGCGGCATAATGTCAATTGACAGCGGTCAGATGGAGGCGGGGCGTTCACTCGGCCTTACATACGCCCAGACCATGCGAAGCATAATAATGCCGCAGGCATTTAAGAATGTTTTGCCTACTTTAGGCAACGAGTTTATCGTTTTGCTTAAGGAAACCTCGGTCGCCGGTTATATTGCGTTGGATGACCTTACCCGTATGGGTTATATTATACAGAGCAGAACCTTTGATGCCTTCTGGCCTCTTATTGGAATTGCGGTAGTATATCTTGTGCTTGTGGTCGGGTTATCCAGATTATTGAACCTTCTCGAAAGGAGGCTGCGCAAGAGTGATAATCGTTAAGGATTTATGCAAGGCGTTCAAGAACGATTTACAGGTACTTAAGGGGATTAACCAGACCATAGAAAAGGGCGAAAAGGTGGTTGTAATCGGCCCATCCGGTAGCGGAAAGAGCACCTTTTTGCGATGTCTCAATATGCTGGAGGTTCCGACAAGCGGCGAGATATGGTTTGAGGGAATTAACGTAACGGATAAAAAAACAGACATAAATAAGCTGCGGCAAAAGATGGGAATGGTTTTTCAGCACTTCAATTTGTTTCCGCACAAGACTATTTTACAAAACATTACTCTTGCTCCTGTTAAGCTGGGAACGTACACAAAGGAGCAGGCAAACGAAAAAGCGTTAGCTCTGCTTAAGAGGGTAGGGCTTGCGGATAAGGCGGACGCTTATCCGGCGCAGCTCTCCGGCGGTCAGAAGCAGCGTATCGCAATCGTACGCTCTCTTGCAATGGAGCCGGATGTTATGCTTTTTGACGAGCCGACAAGCGCACTTGACCCCGAGATGGTGGGGGAGGTGCTGGCGGTTATGAAGGAGCTTGCCGAAGCGGGGATGACCATGGTGGTTGTTACTCACGAAATGGGATTTGCCCGTGAGGTGGGAACCAGAATACTGTTTATGGACGACGGGCTTATTCTGGAGGATGCGCCGCCTAAGGAGTTCTTCGGCAACCCGAACAACCCTCGTCTTAAGGACTTTTTATCCAAGATACTATAACTCTTTTACTGACTTGAGGTAAATAATGAATATTAAGGCAATTATCGCAAAGAAAATATCGGAGATTCTTCAGAGGGACGGCTTTACCGTCAGTGAGCAGGAGCTGCTCGATTATATAGAAAACCCGGCGGACTCGGCTCTGGGCGACCTTGCGCTGCCCTGCTTTAAGCTGGCCAAGGCACTGCGTATGCCTCCGCCTAAAATAGCGGCAGAGCTTGAACGGAAAATAGGGAAGCTTCCCCTTGTTTCAAGGACACAAGCGACAGGTGCTTACCTTAACTTTTTCATTAGCTCCGATTATTATCTCAAATTGCTTGACGCTATTTTACAGAATCAAGCCTACGGCTCAAGCAGTATCGGAGAAGGTAAGGTTATTTGCCTTGATTTTTCTTCACCCAACATTGCTAAGCGTTTTCATCTCGGTCATCTCGGAACAACCGTAATCGGCAACGCTCTGCGTAACATTTTTGCTTTTTGCGGCTACAAATGTGTTGCCATAAACCATCTCGGAGACTGGGGAACCCAGTTCGGAAAGCTGATAGTAGCATATAAACGGTGGTCATCAAAGGAAAGGGTAGACGAGAGGGGAATAGACGAGCTTGTAGATATTTATGTTCGTTTTTGCGAGGAGGAGAGGGAAAACAAGGCTCTTGCCAACGAAGCAAGGCAGGCGTTTACTCTTCTGGAAAACGGAAACGAAGAATATCTCGAGATATGGCAGTATTTTAAGGATATTTCGCTGAGTGAGTATCAAAAGACCTACGAGCTGCTTGATATTACCTTTGATTCATATAACGGAGAGGCGTTCTTTTCGGACAAAATGCCTGCGATTGTTGAGGAATTAAAGGCAAAAAACCTGCTTGAAGTGGACGACGGCGCTACCATAGTAAGGCTTGAAGAATTCAATATACCCAATGTCCTTATTTTAAAATCGGACGGCTCAACCCTTTATCCCTCAAGGGATATAGCCGCTGCCGTTTGGCGTAAAAAAGAGTATGACTTTGATAAGTGTATCTATGTAACAAGTGCGGGACAGAGCCTGCATTTTACACAGTGGTTCAAGGTTGTGGAGCTCATGGGATATGACTGGGCAAAGGGGCTGGTGCATGTTCCGTACGGCACCATGAGCATTGGCGGCGAAAAGCTGGCGTCCCGTACCGGAAATGTGGTGCTTCTTGATGATCTTCTTAACCAAGCAATTGCAAAATGCGAGAAGGTTATAGCCGAGAAGAATTCACTCCTTGCCGACAAAAAAAGCGTTGCCCGTGCCGTCGGTGTCGGTGCGGTGGTTTATAATGCGCTTGCAAACAGCCGTATCAAGGACAGCAGCTTCGACTGGGACAGCGCGTTATCCTTTGAGGGAAATACCGGTCCGTATATACAGTACACCTATGCACGCAGCGCAAGCGTGCTGCGCAAGGCGAAGGATGGCGATGAATCAGCCGAGGATTACAGGGAGCTGTTAAGTGAGGAAACGGAGTTAATAAAACGGCTCTCCGAGTTCCCAGATGCGGTACTGCGTGCCATGGAGGAATATGAGCCCAGTGTTATTTCAAGATATATAATTTCGCTGTGCACTTCATTTAACCAGTTCTACCATAACTGCCCGATTTTAAAAGCGGAGGGCGGTAAAAGAGTGTTCAGGCTAAGGCTTACCAAGGCGGTTAAGCTTGTTCTCGGCAATGCGCTTGACCTTATCGGAATGAAGCGAACGGAAGAGATATAGAGGTGATTTAGTTATTATGGCAGGCCATTCAAAATGGAAAAATATAATGCACAAAAAGGAAAAAACAGACGCGCAGCGGGCTAAGGTATTCTCGAAGATAGGTAAGGAAATTTCTATGGCGGTCAAGGACGGCGGTGCCGATCCGGTCAGTAATACAAGGTTGCGCGACCTTATTGCAAAGGCAAAGTCCTTGAATGTACCGAACGATAATATTGACAGGATTATAAAAAAGGCGGAGGGCGGCGACGGTGAGCAATATGAGGTTGTTGTCTATGAGGGTTACGGCATAGGAGGAGTAGCCGTTATCGTGGAAGCTACCACCGATAACCGTAACCGCACGGCTGCCGATGTACGCCACTGCTTTGATAAGTGCGGCGGAAACCTGGGCACCACCGGCTGTGTCTCCTTCCTGTTTAACGATAAGGGCGTTATTGTTATAGATGCCGAAGGGACAGACGAGGAAAAGCTTATGGAGGACGCTCTGGAATGCGGAGCGGACGATTTCGATATTGATGACGGTGTTATTGAGGTTTTCACCGAGGTTCATGAGCTTGAAGCGGTCAGAGGGGCGCTTGCGGACAAGGGCTACAAAATTATGTCCGCAGAGCCGGATAAGCTGCCCACTACTTATGTTGCCTTAGATGACCCCGAGCATATAACAAAGCTAAAAAAAATGCTGGATATGCTGGAGGATAACGAGGATGTTACCGACCTCTGGCACAACTGGGAGAACCAAAGCGAATAAAAAACGGATGCATAAGCTGATGTAAACCCCAAAGTTCAGATAATTTAATAAAAAAGGTTGCATTATATGAAATCATATAGCGCAACCTTTTAGTATTTTGTGTAGCAAACAGATTAATCTAACTTGACTTCATGACCTGTGCGGGCACTTTCGTATATAGCATCAATAATCTTCATTAATACGACACCGTCGTCGGCACTGCTCCTGCACGGAGTGCCGTTCCTGACGCAGTCCACAAAATGAGCTATTTCCCTGTTGAAAAGACCGTTGAAGTTCAATGCGGTATCGCCGTAAGGCTTGATATCCACCATCATGCCGTTAACATCCGAGAAGAATTCAATCTGCGGGTCAACCCTTGCACCCGACTTTGTTCCGAAAAGCTCAATACTGCCCATATCCTTCTTAATGTTAAGATTGAAGCTTGCCTCCACCGCAAGGGTCAATCCGTTGTCAAAGCGAATCAGAGCGCTTGCGAAGTCCTCGACAGTGTATTTAAAATCAAACCCCTTGGTCGAGGATACCCAGCTCTGACCGCCCGAGGCACGGTTCATTCCGAGATTGTCATATGTAACGCCGTAAACCGAAACGGGCTGGGGACCTCCCGCAAGATACCTTACCAAATCTATAACATGTACTCCGAGGTCAATAAGCGGACCTCCGCCCGCATACTGCTTATCCCCGAACCAGCCGCCCGGACAGCCGTTGCGTCGTAAATAGGTTGCCTTGGCAAAATACAGGTCACCCATGGTGCCCTCGTCAATAAACTTTTTTAAGATTTCTGCGTCGTTCCCGAATCTGCGGACAAAGCCTATCATTAAAAGCCTTCCCGTCTCCTCCGCAACCTTCTGCATCTCAACGGACTCCGCCTCGTTCATAGCCATCGGCTTTTCGCAGATAACATTGGCTCCGCCTCTTAGAGCTGCGATAACGGCATCCTTATGCGCAGCGTTCCAGGTGCAGACCGAAACAGCATCCAGCTCTTCATTTTTCATCATTTCATTGTAATCGGTGTAGAAATTTGCGACTCCATGATTCTTTGCGTACGCTTTTACCTTATCCTCATCAATGTCGCAGACGGCGGCAACCTCGCATATATCGGGAAGCGC
>CAZGJQ010000052.1:11956-13603 GCA_964525815.1 uncultured Oscillospiraceae bacterium | reverse complement strand
AACGACCCCCCCGGTAACGAAAATGTATTTTGCCATTTTAATATGCCTTCCTGTTCAAGCAGAAATCAAAATTTATATTCTCAAATTACTCCCACTCGACGGTTGAGGGCGGCTTATCCGTAATATCATATACAACCCTGTTTATACCGTCCACCTCGTTGGTTATTCTCCTTGAAATGCGCTCAAGCGTATTATACGGGATTCTCATGAACTCCGCCGTCATAAAATCGCTGGTCTTGACCGCTCTTACCGCAACGGTGTAGTCATAGGTTCTTCCGTCCCCCATAACTCCTACCGAGCGTACATTGGTGAGCACCGCAAAATATTGATTAGGCTTGTTACGCAGCTTATCCAATTCCTCCCGAACTATGGCGTCCGCTTCACGCAGCAAGTCGCATTTTTCCTTTGTAACCTCACCTATTATTCTTATGGCAAGACCGGGGCCCGGGAAGGGCTGACGGTTTACAAGATAACCGGGTAGGCCAAGCTGCTTGCCCACAACTCGCACCTCGTCCTTGAAAAGTCCTTTTAACGGCTCGATAATGCCCTCAAAATTCATAATGTCGGGCAGCCCGCCCACATTGTGATGACTCTTTATGACAGCCGCCTTGTCGGTTCCGGACTCTATGATGTCCGGATATATGGTTCCCTGTGCCAGGAACTCCACATTCCCGAGCTGCTTCGCCTGCTCCTCAAACACCTTTATAAATTCGCTTCCTATGATTTTTCTTTTTTGCTCAGGGTCGCTGATTCCCTTAAGCTTTGCCAAAAACCGCTCAGATGCGTCTACACGAATAAACTCCAAGTCCCGCTTTGAAAAAATCGCCTCAATCTGATCACCCTCGTCCTTGCGCATAAAGCCGTGATCCACAAAAATACAGACCAGCCTTCCGGGAATAGCCTTGGACAGCAATGCGGCGCAGACCGAGGAATCCACTCCTCCTGAAAGTGCAAGCAAGACCCGCTTGTCCCCGACCTTTTCTCTTGTTTGGTTGATTTGTGTCTCGATATAATCAGTCATATTATAATCCCCCTTTGCTCCGCATACCTTATATAAAAAATTGTTTATTATCGCCTGACCGTTTTGGGTATGAACTACCTCGGGATGAAACTGCAGCCCGTATAGCCCTGCTTCATCGTTCCCAAACGCCGCCACCGAGCAGGCGTTTGTTTTTGCTGCGGCATAAAAACCGTCCGGCAAACCGAAAATGCGGTCTGTATGGCTCATCAAAACCGTCTGTCTGCTCTCCAGCTCCTCAAACAGTGCGCACTCGGCATTTACCTCGCACTCGGTTCTGCCGTACTCCCTTGTTTCCCCCCTCTGCACGCAACCGCCCAGCACATGGCACATAAGCTGCATACCGTAGCAGATTCCAAGTACCGGAACACCCAGCTCAAACAGCTTCCGCTCACATATCGGTGCATTCTCCGCATAAACACTGGACGGTCCTCCCGTAAGGATTATACCGATCGGCTTGTACTCCCTGATTTTTTCAACAGATGTGTCTCCGCTCAATATAAAAGAAAAAACGCCTGCCTCACGCACTCTGCGTGCAATCAGCTCCTTGTACTGCCCGCCAAAGTCAAGCACTAATACGGTTTGATTTGTCATAAACAGATAACCTTTCGACAAAATGTAATTTTATT
>CAZGJQ010000052.1:0-11856 GCA_964525815.1 uncultured Oscillospiraceae bacterium | reverse complement strand
CACTTCCGTTAGCAACCAGCGGAAAAGCCCTGCTTTGCCGAAGGCAAACGGAGGTTCCTTTGACCGACGAAGGACTTTTCCTCACTTATAGATATTGCGGAGAACGCAATATCTATAAGTTTTCGTATGTTTTTATAATACTCTCTGCAACTTCCCGCCTTGTTATACGCATATCCATAGCCTGTTTTTCTATATAACGATGAGCCTGAGGCTCGCTCATTTTCAGATATTCTATAAGTACCCACTTGGCACGGTTAACCAGCCTTATCTCATCTATTTTGAAGGACAGCTTTTTGTTCTCCCGCTCAAGTCTCTTCAGTCTTTCTACATTAGCGGTTGTTATTCTTAGCAGCTGGTAAAAAAACCCACGGGGAATCGGCTTGCCGACCGCAAGCACTCCGTATTGCTCTACACGATCGCTTATCTCATCAAGCGCATCGCTCTTTACGATTAAAATTACACCGCATACCGTGTTCTCGGTCAGCATAAGAGCAAGCTCACTGCCGAATTCATCACTGAGAGGGGAGTTGATAATAATTATATCGAAGCTCTGGGATATAAGGATGTTCCTTGCCTCCGCCCCGCTTTTTGCCTGTATAACGGGAGAGTAGGCTCTGCTGTCCAAAGCCTCTGATAAAAAATCGGCAATTTTTCCACCGCCCGAAACCACCAGTACGCTGTGCGGAGCTCTGCCGAACAGCATACCCTAAGCCTCCTTATTTCCTTTGCCGAGCTGCTTTTTGTACTCATTAAAAAAACGCTTAGGGAGCACCTTACTCACGAAATCGCTCTTTCCGGCCGCTTCCAACGCCTCAGCCAAACTCCCCGGCAGCCTTTGCAGCTTTTCCAGCACCTCTGCCTTTGCCTTGAATAAATCAATATCAGAGGGAGCGGGAGGAACCCTCTTCTTCTCGATACCCTCTATTCCCGCATAAATGAGCAAAGCAAATGCTATATAATGGTTTGCCGCACAGTCAGGGCTACGAAGCTCGATTCGTTTGTTGTCTTCCTTTGCAAATGGAATTCTTATAAGCTGAGAGCGGTTCTGCTCTGACCAGGTTATATATTTGGGAGCCTTGTGCTCACCAAGTCGAAGGAAGGAGTTCTCGGTAGGGTTCATAAAAACACAAATCTCGTTAATATGTTCCATAATTCCGGCCATAAAGCTGTCAAAAGCACTTTGCTCGGTTATGCCGCCGATGCGATGCGGAGCCATGTTTATATGGAAGCCGTTGCCGCTTCTGTCCTTAATGGGCTTGGGGTCAAAGGTTGCGTGCAGTCCGTTTCTTGCCGCAACGGTTGCGACCACCCACTTAAAGGTTGTTACGTTGTCGGCGGTTACCAGCGGCTCACCGTAACGGAAGTCTATCTCGTTCTGTCCCGGTCCTTCCTCATGATGGGAAGCCTCGGGAACAATGCCCATTTCCTCTAAGGTGAGACAAATCTCACGGCGCACATTTTCTCCCCTGTCAAGCGGAGAAACATCCATATAACCGGCATTGTCAAAGGGTAATGTAGTCGGATTTCCGTCCTCGTCGCACTTAAAAAGATAGAACTCACACTCCGCACCGAAGCTGACGGTATAGCCCTTACCCGCCGCATAACGAACCGCTTTTTTTAATATATACCTACCGTCCGACTCAGAATTACTTCCTTCAGGGTGCTTTATATCGCAAAAAAAGCGAGCAACCCTGCCCTGCGACGGTCTCCAGGGCAGCAAGGTAAGAGTGGAAGGATCCGGGAAGAGCAGCAAATCGGATTTAACCATATCTCCAAAGCCCGGAACCGCCGAGGCATCAAAGGAAACACCTTCCTTAAAAGCCCGCTTAAGCTCGGTAGATAAAACAGAAATGTTCTTCTTGTTACCAAAAATATCGCAAAACGCAAGACGGATGAATTTAACATCGTTTTCCGTCACAAACTCGATTACCTCTTTATCAGTATAAAACATATGCTACCCTCCGATTTAACGGTCATATAAAAAATCGATTATCCGTTTGCTTATTGTAATATTATACATCATTTAATTATAACAGTAAAGCCTTTTATAAGGATTTTTTGTGTTAGGAGCAAGGACATAAAAATCAGAATCCGTAATGCGAGATTTTTCCACTCCGAACCTTTGGGAATAAGCATCGATATACCTTTCGATAACTCGCATATCCTCTTCGTTTGCCTTATGCATAACAACCTGCTCGGGCAGGTCGTCCGGCATTTCTTGGGTGCGCAGATAAATCCTACCGCCATGCATACCCGTACCGCAAAAGCGCCCCGTAATCCTATCTCCCTCGAAGCCAAGTCCAAGTACTATTATTATACCTCCGGCCTGATATTCCCCCAAAAAGCTTCCTGCTCTGCCTCCTATAATAAGCACGGGCAGCTTATCCTTGTACGCCTTCATATGGATTCCCGCGCGGTAGCCCGCATTGTCCCGGACATATATCTCTCCGCCCCGCATTGCATATCCACAAGCGTCACCGGTGCTCCCATGAATTGTGATGCTGCCCTGATTCATGGTGTCGCCGGTCGCATCCTGAGCGTTTCCGTACACTGTAATATCCGTACCGTCCAGATAAGCTCCCAGCGCATTGCCGGGAGTACCCTTCAGAACAATTCTATCACCCGTGCTGCCGCAGCCTATATATCTTTCTCCCATACATTTTATTTCCATTTTTTATGACCATTCCTTTCAGTAATAAGTAAGAAGGCTTTGTCTTTCAAGCATCAGGCAGAGCGTCCTTGATAAGCAAATCGGCTCTGTCCTTGTGTGCAAACGCCATAAGCTGGGGATTATCCTTTATGAGCTCAAAGTCTATGCTGTCCAGCGGTGTTTTCTCCCGTATCAACGCCGTATAAATTCCGGCTCTCGCAACGTTTCCGATAAGTATATATCCGTTTAGGAGATTATCCTTATAAAACAGCTTTTTATAATTGCTTTCGTCTGCTGCGGTATATGCTTTTCCCTCATAGCTCCCCGCCGAAAGCACATGCAGGCCGAAGAAGCCTATAGCGTTCATGGGGATTGCGCTGTCGTATGCATTTTCTCCGCCCGCCATGTTTATCCCGGCAACCTCTCCCTGCATATATGCGTTTGGAAGCAATGCAAGCACGCGGTTCTGTTCGGTGGTTATGTCATAGCTCTCCGAGCAGTCGCCCGCCGCATAAATGTCGGGCAGGGTAGTTTTGCAGCTTAAATCCGTAACTATTCCTCTTTTCACCTCGCCACCCGCTTCGGCGACAAGCGCAGTGTTAGCCCGCACACCGACCGCAATCACAAGGCTGTCAAACTTAAGCGTCTCTCCGCTCTTGAGGAGTGCTTTTTGCCCTTCTATCTTTGCTATGCTGTTCCCGAGCAGAAATTCCACTCCCTTTTTTTCGAGATGGCTTTGTATTACAGCCGAGCCTTCGGTATCCAGAATACTGGGCAGAATCCTGTCCGCCATATCGATTACTGTGATTTTTTTTACCGATTCAAGGATTCCCTCCGCACATTTTAAGCCAATAAGCCCGCCCCCGAGTATTATTACCCTGCTGTCTTCGGTCAGGTCGCTTTTCAAAGCGAGTGCATCGTCCAGCGACATAAAGGTATGTACGCTCTTTGCGGTATCTACTCCCTCTATCGGAGGAACAAAGGGGTTTGAGCCTGTTGCCACGAGGAGCTTATCGTACTTTACCCTCTCTCCGTTATCAAGTAGAACCTCTTTTTTGTCGGTAAGTATTTTTATGGCTTCTGTACCCAGCATTACTTTGCAGTTTTTATCCATATAAAAACTGTCGGGACGGTATTTCATCCGTTCCAAATCGGTCTTACCGAGCAGCAGATAGGAAATGAGCGGACGGGAATAGGTATGCTGTGTTTCCTTGGATATAACGGTAATGCTGCCTTTTTTATCCCTGCTCCTTATACCCTCTATACAGCCTATTGCCGCAGCCGAATTACCTATTATAACATATCTCATATGTCTTCCCCTCCCAGCTCCTTATACTCAATCGCCTTGTTGGGACAGCCCTTTACGCAACGGGGCTCCCCTCCGGCATTCTGAACGCAAAGCTCGCACTTCTGCATAACACCCTCGTCGCTGGGCATTATTGCTCCGTAGGGACAAACAAGCACGCAGGTATGACACTCCACGCATTTTTCTTTGTTAATGCGTACGATTCCGTCAACCACGCTCAGCGCACCCGTTATGCAGCTCTTTACACAAAGCGGCTCCTTGCAATGGCGGCAGGAAACCGCAAAGCAGATATCCCCTTTTTCCTCTATTCTAATTCTGGGGTTAATTACTATATCCTTAAGTGCCTTTGCCATATCATCCGGTGTGCTGCCCTCCGAGCCCGAGTTGGCAAAGGCGCAATTGTATTCGCACAAATGGCATCCGAGACACCATTTCTCGTTAACTATAATGCGTTTCATTTATAATCATACCTTTCCTTGCGGCGCAGTTATTTTATTCACCCGCATGAAGTATTCCGAGAATATCAAGCTCTTTTTGGTTAAGCCCGACACCCCTGAGCATAAGGCGGTTTCCCTTTAAAGCCTCTATGGAATTTATTCCCATTCCGCCCATCATTTCCTTGATTTCATGCGTCCACGCTTCTACAAGGTTCACCAGCCGCACAAAGCCTATCTCGGGATTTAGTCTTTTTACAAGATCCGGTCGCTGCGTCGCTATTCCCCAGTTGCATTTTCCGCCGTGGCAGCTTCTGCAAAGATGGCATCCAAGCGCAAGCAGAGCGCTTGTGGCTATATAAACCGCATCCGCACCTAAAGCAATCGCCTTTACAATATCTGCGCTGTTTCTGACCGAGCCGCCGATTACTACCGAAACATTGTTTCGAATCCCCTCGTCTCTGAGACGTTTATCCACGCTTGCCAACGCAAGCTCAATCGGGATTCCGACATTGTCTCTTATTCTGGTGGGAGCGGCTCCCGTGCCTCCCCTGAAGCCGTCGATTGAGATGATATCCGCACCGCTTCGAGCTATTCCGCTGGCTATTGCGGCGACATTGTGTACAGCGGCAATCTTTACTATAACGGGTTTTTTATAGTCGGTTGCCTCCTTGAGGGATAATACAAGCTGCCGCAGGTCTTCTATGGAATAAATATCATGATGGGGAGCGGGTGAAATTGCGTCCGAGCCCTCGGGAATCATTCTTGTTCTGGAGATGTCCCCGACTATCTTAGTTCCCGGGAGATGACCGCCTATGCCCGGCTTTGCTCCCTGACCCATTTTTATCTCGACCGCCGCACCGGCATTCAAGTAATCCTTATGTACTCCGAACCTTCCCGAAGCGACCTGCACTATCGTGTTTGCACCGTACTTATAGAAATCGTCGTGTAGTCCTCCCTCACCGGTGTTGTAGTAAATCCCAAGCTCACTCGCCGCTCTCGCAAGACTCTCGTGCGCATTATAGCTTATGGAGCCGTAGGACATAGCGGAAAACATTATCGGTGTGCTCAGCTCAAGCTGCGGAGGCGTATTGTTTATGATATTACCCTCGCTGTCCCGTTCTATTCCTGCGGGGTTCTGTCCGAGGAAGGTCTTGGTTTCCATCGGCTCTCTTAACGGGTCTATTGAGGGGTTTGTAACCTGGGATGCGTTTATCAGTATCTTATCCCAGTAAACGGGCAGGTCAACGGGATTGCCCATAGAGGAGAGCAGCACGCCGCCGCTTCCCGCCTGACGGTAAAGCTCCGAGATATTGCGTCCGGTCCAGTGAGCGTTTTCCTTATAGGTATTGTCCGTCTTAACAATTTTTAGCGCTCTTGTCGGGCACAGCGCAACACAGCGCTGACAATCAACGCATCTGGAGTCCTCCGCAAGCATAGCCTTCCGTTCCTTGTCATACCTGTGCACCTCGTTAGCGCACTGACGCTCACAGACCCTACAGGCTATACAGCGCTCTTTGTTCCTCATTATCTCGTATTCGGGATATATAAAATCAATCGGCATTTTCTATTCATCCTTGCTGTATGTATTTTTTTACTTATATTTTTACGCCCTCGTCAAGCGTGTATATTACAGACTCACCGCCCTTGGGAGCAAACACCCTGTCCAGCTCGGGCTGTATAACCCTTATTGCGCTTTCCTCACTGGCAATGTATACGGTGTCCTCCTTTTCTCCCACTACCATGCTTCGAAGCTTGAGTCTGTCGTTTAAAGCCATAATTCCGCCTTCAAAGCCAACGAGAATCGAGAACGGTCCCGTTACCAGCAGGCTCGCAAAGGTCTTTCGGAAATAAGCAAGCCTTTCTTTTTCCTTTTCATTCCTCCGCTCTATTGTAGACCAGAACGGTGCGGCAATTACTTCGGCAGCCTCCTTCATGCTCAAGCCCTGTTTTCGGCATAAATAATCGAGTATATAGGTTATTACCTCGGTGTCGGTCAGCAGAGTGCATTTGTAACCGAACATTTCGATAAAGCGACGGTTTGCGTCATATGAAGAAATCTCCCCGTTGTGTACCACCGAAAGATCGAGCAAAGCAAAGGGATGCGCTCCCCCCCACCAGCCGGGTGTGTTTGTGGGGTATCTTCCGTGAGCCGTCCAGCAGTAGCCCTTGTACTGGTCGAGATTATAGAACCTACCCACATCCTCGGGATATCCGACCGCCTTAAAAACACCCATGTTCTTGCCGCCGGAGAATATGTATGCTCCTTCTATCGTGGTGTTCACCTTGATAACGGAGCGAGCCACGAATTCGTCCTCTCCGAGCTGGCTCTCGGCAAGCCTTGTGGGCAAGGGATTAACAAAGTACCTCCATATAAGCGGCTCATCCTTTATTTCCTTTATCTTAGTAACGGGTATCTTAGACAGATTGATTACATCAAAATGCCTGTCTATAAAACGCTCGCACGCATTCTTTGCTTCGGCATTGTCATAGAAAACATGAAAGGCATATTGTTCCTTATATTCCGGATATATTCCGTATCCCGCAAAACCTCCGCCCAAGCCGTTTGAGCGCTCCCGCATAAGCGCAATCGATTTAATTATGCTCTCGCCGCTTATCCGTTCACCCTTCCTTGAAAAAATACCGGATATGGCGCATCCTGCGGGGATTCTGTATCCGTTAGCTCCTTCTCTTAACATATTGTGCAGTCTCCTAAAATGATATATTTATACGGTAACAAAAAAGGTGTCCGATATAATAGCACAGAAGAATTTAGCTGCGTTATTAAGTCAGACACCATTGTCTTTTATTGTAGTATATGGTGTGCATTATATAGCAAAAAAAGCTTTTTGTCAACCCTTCAAGCATAAAAAAACGCAAGCCGGGAAAATATTTTTTTGAAAAAGGGGTTGACAAAGCACAAAACATAGTGTATAATGCACTGCATACAGCAAAGGCGCTGTGGGAGAATAACCCGCAGTGCCTTAATTTTTTATATTGACTTTTTGAAAGGCGGTTAATAAAAATGAAAAAAACCTTGGTGCCCGATGGTTACAAATCCGTTTTATCCCTATACGACACACAAACGGCGATTGGAGCGTTGAAAAGATGCTTTGAGGATAAGCTCAGTGCGGCTCTTAATATAAAAAGAGTTTCTGCGCCGTTGTTTGTCGAACCTTCCACGGGTCTTAACGATGACCTTAACGGGACGGAGCGTGCGGTTGTTTTCGATATTGCGGATGCAAAAACGGACGGTGCGGTGGTTCACTCCTTAGCTAAATGGAAGAGGTATGCACTGTATAAGTACGGATTCCCGGCAGGTGAGGGGCTTTATACCGATATGAACGCTATCCGCAGGGATGAGGTTCTGGACAATCTTCACTCCGTATATGTAGACCAGTGGGACTGGGAAAAGGTCATCACCCGTCAGCAGAGGAATGTTGATTTCTTAAAGGAGATTGTTCGCAGCGAGGTCAAGGCAATGTGCGAGACCGGCGAATATATCAAGCAGCTCTATCCGCAGCTCAAGATAACGCTTTCGGATGAGGTTGTGTTCGTAACCACTCAGGAGCTCGAGGATATGTACCCGAACTTGACCCCGAGACAAAGAGAGGACGCCTTTGCCAAACAGCACAAAACGATTTTTGTCATGAAAATAGGCGGGAAGCTCAAGTCCGGAATCAAGCATGACGGACGTGCGCCCGATTACGATGACTGGGAGCTTAACGGCGACATAGTCTTCTGGAACGAGCTGCTCGAAATGGCATTTGAGGTATCCTCGATGGGTATCCGTGTTGACAGAGCCTCGCTTGAAGCACAGCTTGCGGAAGCCGGAGCGGAGGACAGAAGGAGCATGATGTTCCATAAGCTGCTGCTTGACGATACTCTACCTCTGTCAATAGGAGGAGGAATAGGTCAGTCAAGGCTCTGTATGCTGCTTCTTGAAAAGGCGCACATCGGCGAGGTGCAGGTGTCCGTTTGGGACGACGAAACCAAAAATACCTGCGCACAAGCCGGAATCGAGCTGCTGTAAAATAATATGCACTATTACTACATTATGGAAGGATGATGTCTTTTGAATAACGACCCGAGAGTACCCGAAATCTTCGGTTCCCTTGTGTTCAGCGATGCCGTTATGCGGGAGAAGCTACCCAAGGAAATCTATAAATCACTTAAAAAAACCATTGAAGAAGGCAAGGACCTTGATATTACAGTTGCCAATAATGTGGCTGCGGCGATGAAGGACTGGGCCATTGAGAAGGGAGCCACCCATTACACCCACTGGTTCCAGCCCATGACCGGTATAACCGCCGAGAAGCATGACTGCTTTATTTCTCCGCAGCCGGACGGCAAGGTTATTATGGAGTTCTCCGGAAAGGAGCTTATCAAGGGAGAGCCGGATGCCTCATCGTTTCCCTCCGGCGGCTTAAGAGCCACCTTTGAAGCGAGGGGCTACACCGCATGGGATCCCACCTCCTATGCGTTCATCAAAGGCAATTCGCTGTGTATTCCCACAATATTCTGCTCGTACAGCGGCGAGGTTCTGGACAAGAAAATGCCGCTGCTCCGCTCCATGGAGCTTATCAGCAAGCACGCATGCCGCATTTTACATATGTTCGGAGACAGCTCGGTTGAATATGTAACCTCCGAGGTTGGTCCTGAGCAGGAATATTTTCTTGTTGATAAAGCTTGTTTTTTAAAGCGCAAGGATCTTCGTTTTTCGGGCAGAACCCTTTTCGGCGCAAAGCCCCCCAAGGGTCAGGAGCTGGAGGATCATTACTTCGGCACCATAAGACCGAGGGTAACGGAGTTTATGCAGGAGCTGAACAAGGAGCTATGGAAGGTGGGCATTCTTGCCAAGACCGAGCATAACGAGGTCGCACCGGCACAGCATGAGCTTGCGCCCATATTCACGACGGCAAATATAGCCACCGACCACAACCAGCTCACAATGGATATAATGAAAAAGGTTGCGGAGCGGCACGGACTTGCCTGCCTCCTGCATGAGAAGCCCTTTGCGGGTGTAAACGGAAGCGGCAAGCACAACAACTGGTCCATATCCACCAGCACCGGAGTTAATCTGTTTAAGCCGGGTAAGGACCCGATGAGCAATAAGAGATTCCTGCTGTTTCTTGCGGCAGTTATAAAGGCGGTGGACGAACATCAGGATATGCTGCGTATCTCGGTCGCAAGTGCGGGCAATGACCATCGTCTCGGAGCCAATGAGGCTCCTCCTGCCATTATCTCCATGTTTATGGGCAGCGAGCTGACAAGCGTTCTGGAATCCATTGAAAAGGACTGCACATACAACTGTGTAAAGGCCAACAATATGCAGACCGGACTTCATGTAGTCCCGGACTTCAAGAAGGACAACACCGACCGGAACCGTACCTCTCCCTTTGCGTTTACCGGAAACAAGTTCGAGTTCCGTATGGCAGGCTCGGCTCTGTCGGTTTCCGGACCAAACATAGTGCTTAACACCATTGTAGCGGACGCATTGTCCGAGTTTGCCGACAGGCTTGAGAAGGCTGACGACTTCGACAAAGAGGTGGACGCTCTTATCAAGGAAACCATAACCAAGCACAAGCGCATAATATTCAACGGCAACAACTATTCGCAGGAATGGGTGGAGGAAGCGGAAAAAAGAGGTCTGCTTAATCTCAGGAGCACTCCGGAGGCGCTGCCATATTTCACAAGCGAAAAGAATATAAGGCTGTTTACAAAGCACAATATTTTTACCGAATCCGAGATTCGTTCCCGCTGTGATTTACTGCTCGAGAATTACTGCAAGGTAATAAGCATTGAAGCGCTTACCATGCTGGATATGATTCGCAAGGACATTCTTCCTGCGGTTTACGAATACGGAGAAATGCTCGCAGGTGCCGCAAAATCCAAAAAGGATATCGGTATAGATATTTCCGGGGACAGCGAGGTTGTGCTCGCCGAGAAGTTAGGCAAGCTCTCCACTATACTTTATAAAAAGACGGATTCGCTGGAAAAAACCCTTATTTCGGCAAACGACAAGCAAAACAGCCTGTCCGACCGTGCCTTATTCTATAAGGAATCGGTGCTTGCTGAAATGCAGGAAATCCGTGCGACGGCAGACGAGCTGGAAACCCTTGTCGCAGCCAAATACTGGCCCTTCCCCACCTACGGCGAAATACTTTATTCCGTATAACCGAAATCCCTTCCTCCATATTCATACCCGCAGCCTTCTCCATGTGGCTGCGGGGTTCTTAATTAAAGGCATATATTTTTGCTTTTTTGGCAATTAATTCCCCCAAATATATTGTAAAACCGAAATTGTTGTGGTACAATCGCACTTAGCAAAACAAAAAATTCGGAGGTTTTTTATATGTCAAAAACTAAGGTAGCTATAATAGGCTGCGGTACAATCGCAAACAGCGCTCATATTCCCGCTTATATCGCAAATCCGGATGCCGAAATCAAGTATTTCTGCGATATAATTCCCGAAAAGGCAAGGGCTGCGGTTGAGAAGTACGGCTGCGGTATAGCCGTTACCGATTACAAGGAGATTCTCGCAGATGACGAGGTGGAGGCTATTTCTGTCTGTACTCCCAACAAAATGCACTCTACAATAACCATCGACTGCCTCAAGGCGGGCAAGAATGTGCTTTGCGAAAAGCCGGCGGCAAGGATTTTTTCGGAAGCAAAGGCAATGCAGGACGCGCAGCATGAATCGGGCAAGGTACTTAACATCGGTGTTGTAAACCGTTTCAATCCGGCTGTTAACAAGCTTAGGGATATGATTCAAAACGGCGACCTCGGCGAGATTTATCATATCTATGTTTCCTTCAGGTCACACAGGAGCATACCCGGTCTCGGCGGCGCATTTACAACCAAGGAGATTGCGGGTGGCGGCGTTCTTATCGACTGGGGAGTTCATTATCTTGATATTGTAATGTACTGCATGGGTGATCCCAAGCCCAAAACTGTTTCGGCTAAAGCGTTCTCCAAGTTGGGCGTTGATATGAAGAATTATGTTTATGAAGGCATGTGGGCGGAGGACACCAAGGACATCAACGGTACCTATGATGTGGACGATTTTGTAACCGGCTTTGTCCGTACAGAGGGACCTACCATAACCTTTAACGGTGCCTGGGCGCAGAATATCGGCGTTTCCGAGTCCTATATCGATTTTATTGGCACAAAAGCAGGCGCACGCCTTAACTACGGCGGCGACTTCACGGTATACACAACCGCTTGCGGCGGACTGGTTAACCTTAAGCCGAAGTTTCCGAACAAAGCACACTTCCAGGAGGAAATCGACGGCTTCCTTCGCTGCATAAAAACAGGTGAAAAGCTGCCCTCTCACATCGATACGGTAATAATCACCGCAAGGATGATGCAGGCTATGTATGACTCTAGCGACACAAACAAGGAAATAGAGCTGTAAAAATCCTATATAATAACAGAACTTACGGCGGTTCTTGCGAATCCGCCGT
>CAZGJQ010000051.1:0-13625 GCA_964525815.1 uncultured Oscillospiraceae bacterium | reverse complement strand
TACCACATCTTATCCCGTTTGTCAACACCTTTTTTTCTTCTTTTTTCGGTTTTTTTATTCGGCTCGATTGAATACTTAACTGCCTCCTCTTGGTAGAGGTATACTGTCGGAATTATTAACGCAGTTAACCGATGCCAAGACCTCTCTGTAAAGAAAAAGAGAGCCTATGGAAAAAACGATACCTCCTTTTCCGGCAACGGAAAAAGCCTTCTTAACCCCTTCTAATACAGATGAGCAGGCGGTAACGGGCAGGTCATATTTCGACAATCGCCGCTTAAGCTCCTCGGCAGGCATGGCTCGTGGATTATCCGGCGTTACGGTAATAAAACAGCTTGCGACCTTTGCAATCGGTGCAGTCATAGCGTCAATATCCTTATCCGCCATGATACCGATCAGAAAAATACCCTTTTGGTTAGGGAAATGCGTCTTGAAGCTGTCAACCGCCGCAGTAACACCCTGCGGATTATGTCCGCCGTCCGAGATAAACAAAGGCTCTCGGGCAAGAATCTCGAATCTTCCCCTCCATTTTACTTCTGCCAGTCCTTTTTTTACAGCCTCCGCCGAAATATTCCTTCCTTTATATATTAACAAATCAATTGCGGAAAGCGTCATTGCCGCATTCTTAAATTGATAAACACCCGTAAGAGGTATTGAAATGCCGGAATATTTCTTGAAGTCGAAGCTAAGCCTATCTATACGAATCTCATCGATTTTAAGCTCATTAAAGTCGGGCATAAACAGCTCCGAGCGGACAGAAGCACATCTTTGCCTTATAACCTTTTCGGCATCAGCGTTCTCGCCGAAAAACAGAACCGTTCCGTTCGGCTTGATGATACCCGCCTTGGCGGAAGCTATTTCCCTCATTGTGCTGCCCAGCTCCCGAGTGTGGTCATAGCCTATTGCTGTTATTATCGCAAGCTCGGGAGTTCCTATTACATTTGTGGAATCCAACTCGCCCCCCATACCGGTCTCCAGCACAACAATGTCGCAGCCCTTTCTGTAAAAAAACTCGAAAGCAAGAGCGGTGATTAACTCAAACTCGGTGGGAGGGTCGCTCATAACACCCGCAAACTGCGAAATATAGGAGGTCAACTCGGCAAGCTCGCTGTTTTTTATAGGGCTTCCGTTTACCTGCATACGCTCATTGAAGCTGATTATATACGGGGAGGTATATAATCCGGTTTTATATCCCGCTTCCTTTAAAACAGAGGCTAACATTGCGGCAACCGAGCCCTTGCCGTTTGTCCCGGCAATATGGATGAACCTAAGTTCTTTCTCGGGATTTCCCATATTAGCGAGGAGCTCCCTAGTCCTGTCAAGCCCGAGTTTGCTGCCCCGCCAGTTTACGCTGTGTATATATTTTAGTGCTTCTTCGTAGGTCATTTCTCCCACCATCTTCCCGGAATCGCAAACAACACTCTGTCAAGTCCGCTCTTGGTAAGGTAATAAATGCAAATTGCCTCAACCAGAGCAATTAAAATATAAGCGGGAAGTCTGATTGCCAGTACATATGAGTATTCCAGTCCGCTCATTTGCGAAAGGGCAAAGGTAGAATAGGCAATCGTTCCTATCGCATTTGTAATCAGCGTAATGCCGCAAAGCCTTATAAACCCATAATTCCTTAAAAATAAAGGCTTTAATAGACCGGGAAGGAGACCCATTATTATCGATGTCGGCGCAAGCAGCGGATTCCATCCATACGGAGATAAAACACTGGCTCCCACAAAATCCGAAACAAATCCGACGAAAGCACCCGCAATAGGACCAAACCATAACGAAGCGAGAATTACCGGTACATTGGTCAAACTCAATCGCAAGGTGGCAGGGTCAACATTGATGGATATAAGTCTTGCAAACACCATGCTTAATGCGGTCATCATAGCTAAGAAAACTATACCCTTTGTGCTGAATTTTTTCATAAAAAATACACCTCTCTCTTTATTTCGCCACATACAGCAAAACAGCAAGAAAAGGCGTTTTAAACGCTATAATAACCTGCACAGCAAAAGGCAAGTCAATTCCGCATATAAAATTGCTGCAGCGGGATGCAGGATAAGCACCGCAAGCATAGGCAAAACGCCTCTGCTTTTCGTTTGACCGTCAACTCCCCGTTCGGTCAACACTTAACGCACAAATCCTTACTCTGCGTGTCTATTCTATACGCAAACATCTGACTTGTCAATATGCAATTTATATAAATATTCTCCTCAAAGATTAACCCTGTACGGCAAAGCGCAGCAAAATCAAGCTATTCTGCTGCGCAAAACGCTATACAGCCGCTTTTTTAGGAAGAGCAGAACCTCAGCTCTTTGTTTTTCTTCCGAACAACGCCGTAAAAAGCGGGCGAAGGAACCTCGGCGGCTTGAATACATAGATTCTCATACGACAATTCCCTTTTCTCCGACGAAAAATTGAAAAATGGTTTTTTATGTAATAGTAAAGGCTAAGTTTTTTCCGCCGGTCGCCGGACAAGCGGATAGTATTATATAAATAAATCTCTTTTTTATTTTGCGAAAATGAAGAAGCCGGCGGTAACTATGATAGCCGCTTCAATACAGACCAGAACAGACGGAGGCAGCAAGGCACACAACAAAACCCCTGCCCCGAAGGTCAAAGCGGCTATTCCGATTGTTTTTCCTATGCACCTCATAAAAAACCCGTTTCTCCGGCGGATAAAGCAAAAACGATTGCCAAAAAGTCTTATCCCGCCGGTGCGAATGACTTTTTGCCAAACAGACAGGCTGTTTTAGTACAAAACATCAGCAATAAAACAAATAATGTCTTTCAATATAGTTTATTCATATTATCCTTTTTGGCTACATATAAATTAAACAAAAAGCGAAAGGATGCGATTGCCATAAAAACATCAGTAAGGGAGATATATGTTCCGAAGCGGCTGCTGCGCACAACGGTGGATAAGGACTTGGAGCTTGAAGAGGCTCTGCCAGACTTTTGTCCGGACATATCGAGACTTATTCGGGTTGACTGCACCCCTATTATAGAAAGCAGTGACATAAACGAGAATAAATGTCTTGTGGTCGGAAAAGTGGTATGCCGTATACTGTACGAAACCGATTACAAAAACAAAATCAAGAGCGCATTGTTTACCAAGGAATTCAATCAGAGCTTTGATGTTCAGAGCCAGAGCTGCGTCAATCCGGTGGCGGAAACATCCACACGCTGCACGCATATTTCCTGTAAAATGCTCAGCCCGAGGAAATTCATCATAAAACCAAGGCTGAAGCTTGATTTGGATGTGTTCGGAAACACGGCAATAAAGACAGTGGACACTCGAAGCGGCGACAATACCTTTTACAGAACAAACGAAATATCCTTTGAAAAAAGAATTGCCTCCTATACCGAGGACTTTACCTTCAGCGAGGAAATACCGCTGCTACAAAACGAGAAGCCGATAGGGGACATTGTTTTTGGGAGTGTAAGCCTTCAGCCTCCTCAGGTTACCATGACCGGAAACGATGCGCTGGTTAAAACAAACGCCACGGTAAAGCTGCTGTATGAGGAGGATAGCTCGGAGAATGAGCTCATTATGGTAACAAAGACCGTTCCGGTCAGTATGACCTTGAGTAATTTGGAGGTGGACGAAACAGGAAGAATAGCGGTATCGCTATCCGTGGCAGAGGAAAAGGTGACAGGTGAAATCGATGCATACGGCGAGAATAAAGTTATAAAGGCAAGCTTTATAGCAAAGGCTAAAGCGGATATGACCGAAAGAGTCAGCGAAATTGTGGCAACCGACCTGTTCTCCTCCGATTATATCAGCAAGACGGACAATATAGATATAGCCTTTCCCACACAGCTATCCGAGTTTGACCGTACCTTTGCATTAGATACGGTTGTTATGCCCGAAAGACCTCTTACTGCTCCCCTCTTTGATACAGACATAACCATAAACGAGCTAAAAACAGAGCTTGCCGAGGGTGGCGTAAGACTTAACGGAGGCTACACGGTATCCGTTCTCGGGCGTACCGCAGAGGAGTTCGAGAGCTTTGATTTCTCGGGCGAATTCGAGGAGCTAATACCTATTGACCTTCCGGACAATGTGGTTGACGTGGAGTCGGGACTGTTCCCGTTTGATTACACGACCACCATTATGTCAGACAACAGCCTCTCTCTCCGAATTATCCTAAATGCAAAGATAAGAACCTTTACCGAGGATAAGCAAACCATTATATCCACGGTCTCAGCCCAGGAGCCCGTTACCAAGGAAAAGGAGAATTATGCGGTTGTCTATTACTTCCCCGATTCAAAGGATGATTTGTGGAGCATTGCTAAGAAATATTATGTAAACCCAAGCGTTGTTCGGGAGGCGAACCCGACTGCATTTGACGAATGGGAGCAGGTAAAAAGCGGAACAAAGATGGTGCTGATAAAAAAATAAGGTAGGTCTCAAAAAGTAAAAAAGCAGTCTCACACGGCGGAGACTGTTTTTTTGATGCAGTTTTTTGTTACCTTAAGATATGCGCCTTAATATACTGTAAGTATAAATACTTTTTACCGACCGGCTCTTTTGCCGTTTGGAGAAACGGATATATACATGAAAAAACCCGAGTCAGAGGTACATCGGTTCGTACCTCCACGATTTCTTCGTTATTGCTTTTGCCCATCAGGAGGTGGAGGTTGTGTCAAATAATGTAAAAGTTGCGGTAATAGGCGGCGATTTGCGGCAGCTTGTGGTCGCTAAACTATTTGCCGAAAAAGGAATAGAAACGGCAGTATACGGCTTTGACCTGTACACAGGCGATTTTCCGCCTGTAACAAAGTGCAGGACATCGGCGGACGCTCTTCACGGAGCGGCGGCTGTAATCCTTCCGCTTCCCTGTAAAACAGACAAGGGCAGCCTCAACGCTCCTTTACACGAAGGGATAATCTTACTTGAGGATTTGCTTGGCTGCACAACCGACGAGCAGATAGTCTGCGGCGGAATGCTGTCCGAGAGCCGCCCGAACATACACGATTATTACGAAAGAGAAGAGCTTAAGGTGCTAAACGCAATTCCTACGGCGGAAGGCGCAATAGAATTGGCACTCGAGCAGCTGCCCATTACCCTGCACGGAGCAAAAACGGTTATTCTCGGCTTCGGACGAATCGGGAAGGCACTTGCCGAGCGGCTAAAGGGACTGGGCAGCAGGGTTACCGTGGTTTCAAGGAACGAGAGCGACCTTGCGCTCTGCGAATCCTCTTCCTACGCCGCAATGCACATCCGGTACTTAAGCGATGCTGTTTCGGACACGGATGTTATTTTCAATACCGTACCCGCAATGCTGCTAAACGACCCTATGCTGGATTACATTGACAGAAGCACGCTTGTCATCGACCTTGCAGGCAGACCGGGCGGAGTTGACTTTGAGGCGGCAAAAAGACGGGGGATCGAGGTTGTATGGGCATTATCCCTCCCCGGGAAGGTTGCGCCGGTTACGGCGGGAGGTATTATTTACAAAACAGTCTGCAATATCTTAAGGCAGGAAGGAGTTTTATAGGAATGAAGCTGGCATATGCCTTTTGCGGGTCATTCTGCACGCATAAAAAGGCGCTGGATGTACTTGAAAAAATGGTAGAAGAACACGAAATCACCCCTGTATTCTCCGAAATAACGGCAGCTACCGACACCCGCTTCGGTTTGGCGTCGGAGCTGCATGAAAAGGTTAAGAATATATGCGATAATGAGGTTGTTACCACCATAAAAAGAGCTGAGGAGGTTATAACGACAGGAGGCTTTGATGCTGTCATAGTTGCGCCCTGTACCGGAAACACGCTTGCAAAGATAGCCGGGGGTATTACGGATACAACCGTAACCATGTGTGTCAAAGCGCAGCTGCGCAACCGCCGACCCGTTATAATCGCTCTTGCTACAAACGACGGACTCAGCGCAAACCTGTATAATATAGCGACAATTCTGGAAAAAAAGAATATTTACTTTGTCCCTCTCGGGCAGGATAACGCAACCGACAAGCCCACCTCATTGGTCTGCGATTTTAAATTAATACAGGAAACACTTAAAAATGCAATAGAAGGAAGGCAGCTACAGCCGCTGCTCTTGTGAAGTAATAAAAAAAGCCGCAGATGAATTCTTTCTGCGGCCTTTTTGTATTATTTTAATCTCCGTTCATTTTGCGTAATCTATCATTAATTTTTCTTATATGGTTTTTTTCGATTTTGTCAGCAACATAATAACTAACAGTGCTAAATAATATTAAAACGGATATATAAATAATAATCGTATATATATTAAGCCTATCTAATACCCAAAAGCTAACCATACCCAAAACGATAGAAACAGTCATTACAATTATTCGTCTTGTCCAAATATTACTATATAAAACTCCTGTTTTAAAGACAAGAGATCCTATAAGCGCAACTACAATTGAGAATATCAAATACACCTTGAAGTACTCCACACCTATAACATCTGGATAAATAAGGCTGCTAACGAGCAAAACAAAAGCGGTGATTCCCATTGACAAAAAAACGGGCAGCAGGTATTTTTTTGCAAAGTAAAACATTTATGCTACACTCCTAACTTTCTCTTTATATTTTTAAATATTGCCGTGAAACCATCAGCCTCTCACCGTTTTTCAGAGTGGCAATAAGTCTGCTGTTTCCTTCAGGTTGAATACTTTTTACCATTTTTATGTTTAGCAGAGCAGATTTGCTAACACGCACAAAGGGCGTATTGCTTAGCTTCTCTTCAAGCTGATATAATTTCATTCCCGATTCATATGTCTTATCCTGAGTATAAAAAAACGTTCGGTTATCAACCGATTCAAAGTATAAAACATCAATTAAAGGAATAAAGAATGTTTCGTTTCCTATTTTTCCCGCAACCGTATTATCAATTAAGCTAAGGCTGGAAATAACAGCAGCAAGCTCTTCGTCTATAACCTTACAAACAATGGTTATCTCTGTTTCCGGAATGCTGCTGTCTTGTTTTATGCTTATTTTCACATTAACCCTCCTTTTGCTGTTAATATTATATTAAATTTGTCATCAGTATTCAAGTCCTGACATATTGAACTGCATATATTCGGTGTTAAAATGCAAAAATCACCGCCCGGACAGCACCGGACGGTAATTATATACATAGTTAACTTAATATCACCCCAATAAAATTATCATATTCCTCCTGACGGTTAATAACCGGAGTTCCGTTTGTCGGGCTGTAAAGGTACTGATAACAGAAAAACACATAGCCGTCTACCGTATCGTCCGCGAAAATGTATTCAAACGAACGCTTCAATACATCCGTGTTGTTTATCCATTCGTATTTGCCAGCCTCTGTACCGGCCCAGGTACTGATTGCGCCGTTATAGGCTCCGAATGCGTTTCCCCCGCTCATGCCCACATAATACTTGACCTTCGGATTGGTTACTATGGCAGACCAGGCGTCCACCATTCCGTCAAACGGACAGGAGCCGTGCAAAAATCCGAAATAAATCTGAGGGAGTATGTAATCCAAATAGCCGTCCTCGCTGCACCACTTTTCAACATCCACATAATGATTCACCCGCACGGTTGCGATATTTCCGGCAGGTGAAACACCGAACACGGCATCGGAATCGGTCGTGTGAACCGCATCATACAGTCCTTTTACCAAAAGGTTTATGTTATTCTCACGGAAGGCAACCAGCGAGCCAAACCCGCTCTCCGCATAGGAAGCAGCGTCAAAGGACAGTGCGGAGGTGGGATAGAAATAATCGTCTATATGTATTCCGTCCACATTGTATTTTCTCAGAATCTCCGCCGCTCCGTCCGCTATCAGCTCCCTCGCCTCGGGGTAGGCGGGGTTAAGGTATAGTCTGCCGTTAACCTCCACCACCCTTTCGCCTCCGGCGGTGTACCATTGCTTGACAAGAAACTCACTGCCTACCGAGCTCATCTCTGCGGGGGTCATAAGCCTAAGCGGGTTTATCCACCCGTGAACAGACAATCCTGCGGCGTTTGCCCTGTCGATAAAAATCTCTATCGGATCATAGCTAATGCTGCTCCCGTAGCTTCCCGCCACAAAACGGGATACGGGATAGTATTCACTTATATAGAAGCTGTCCCCGTACGGGCGCATCTGCAAAAACACGGTGTTGAAGCCGTCTTTTTTTATGTTTGAAACTATAGTGTTTACCATAGAGGTGAAGCTTGCCTTGCTCCTCTGCACACCGCCGTCAAGGTATACAGACTGCATATCAAACTGCGAGACCCACATTCCCTTCATATAATCCTCCTTTACGGGCGGATCCTTGCTCTCATCCTCGCTTTCGGACGGAGCGCTGCTCTCCTCCGAACTGCTCTCGGACGGAGCACTGCTCTCATATGTACTGCTCTCTTCCGATATTTGGCTCTCGTCCGAGGTGCTTGTGCCGTTGCTGATCTCGCTCTCCTCCGATTGCGTGCTGTTTTCGCTGTTTTCCCTGTTTTCGGTACTCTCGGTAATATCCGAGCTGTCTCCACTTATATCGTCTCCCGCACCGCAGGCTGCCAGTAATAAAAATATTAAACCGATATATAACAGCAGTACTATTATTCCGGTTTTATTACCTGTTTTTTTTGTACTCCGGGTCATTTTTTACCTCCATAATAAGCCAGGATAAAGAATCAAGCATCACTTCATTTTAAAACTCTCTCTATGTGTTATATTTTAGCATTAAAGCAAATATAAGTCAATTAATAAAGTATAACAACTCCCCGATGTTTTGTCTTTCCTCCGCAAAAGCGGGATTATGCTCACCGGTTAGCACATCATACAGATACTGATAGCAAAAGAAGCAATACCCGCTCGCTTTTTCCTCGTTATACACCTCTAAAAGACTGCGGCTCAATATGTCCTTGCTGTTAATCCATTCGTTTTTCCCCTCCTCGGTTCCGGCAAAGGCATCAATCTCACCCGAAGCCGCCATAACGGTCTTGTAGGCGCATAAACCGATAATAAGCTTTATATCCGGCTCGGTTACAATAGCAGCCCAATCGGACAGCGTCTTATCAAACGGACAGCTCCTGTTAAGGAATCCATAATAGAGCTGCGGTAAAATATAGTCAATATATCCGCTCTCCGAGCACCAAAGGAAAACATCCGCATAATAATAATTACGAAGCGAGTTAAGGTTACCCGCAGGGGAAATTCCGTACAGTGCGGTTCGGTCAGCCTCTTTTACCGCTTCATACAACCCCTTCACCAACAAATTTATATTACCACGCCTGAATTCACCAAGGTCGTCATATCCGCTCTCCCAGAAAGCATCAATGTCAAAGTATGCTTCTGTCGTGGGATAAAAATAGTCGTCCATATGTATTCCGTCTATTTCGAACCGCTCCATAATTTCGGCTGCTCCGTCTACAATAAGCTGCCTAACCTCGTCATAGGCGGGGTTAAGATACAGTCTTCCGTCCACATTCACAACCCTGCCGTTGTTTTGCAAGTACCATTTTTTTATTTGGAATCGGTCGTCTATGACCTCCATTTCCTTTACCGTCATCAACCGAAGGGGATTTATCCAGCCCTGAACCGAAATACCGAGTGCATGAGCATGCTCTATAAATATTTTCACCGCATCGTATTCAATATCCCCTCCGTATGCTCCGCTTATATACCTTGAAACAGGGAAAAGAGCAGAATCGTACATACTGTCGCCGTTTGGACGCAGCTGAAGATAAACCGTGTTGAAGTTATCCCTTTTTATATTTGCCAGCATGGTTTTTATCAGAGCGGTGTAGCTCTCCTCATCCCGTTGAACGCCTTTGTCGCAATAAACATAGTGCATATCAAACTGAGATACCCATATTCCCCTGATATAATCATAATTAATGGTAGTCGCTTCCGCAGCCTCGCTTTCCTCCGAATACATGCTTATACCCTCACTTACCGCTTCAATATTCTCTCTCGCTCCGGCACAGCAGGAAAACAAAAAGCAAAGCACAATACCCAGAGCAAGCAGCTTATTCCGTTTCAAAACAATCACCCACCCATTGCATATTTATGTAATAAGGCAAGCTAAAATACATTACAGAAAAAAAACAAGAGCGATAATTGCTTTTTACCGCATTGCTTCTTGCTAATTTTTATTAATATATGATATAATTATAAGAGCAAGTCAGTTTTTTATAGCGGAACAGATAACAACAAAAAAATCGTGGAGACTATAATGCTTATCGCTCTTGACAAAAAAACTGAATACATTTTAAAAGAGCTCCAAGAAGCGGGGTTTTCCGCTTATGTGGTGGGAGGTTCGCTGCGTGACCTGCTGCTCGGCAGGAAAACACATGACATTGATATTTCGACCGATGCCATGCCCGGTCAGGTCAAGGATATTTTTAAGGATTATCCCGTAATTGAAACCGGAATTAAGCACGGCACGGTTACCCTTATAATTGAGAATATTCCATATGAAATAACCACCTTCCGTACCGAAGGCCTGTATTCGGATAACCGCCGTCCTGATAGGGTATCCTTTACTGCTTCGCTCGAGGAGGATCTGAAAAGGCGGGATTTTACGATTAATGCACTCGCCTACTCAGCAAAAAGCGGGCTTGTAGACCTGTTCGGAGGGCAAGCGGACCTTAACCGACGAATTATCAGAGCTGTCGGAGACCCGGTAAAACGCTTCTCGGAGGATGCGCTCCGTATTATGAGAGCGTTGCGGTTTGCTTCGGTTCTGGGATTCAATATCGAACACGATACCAAAAACGCAATGACTCTATATTCTCATTTGCTACGTAGGATTGCAGTGGAGAGAATTTTTCATGAGCTTATGAATATGCTGGGAGGGGACTTTTTCGACTCGGTGCTTAGGGAGTATTTTTTAATTTTTTCACATATAATGCCGGAGATGAAGCTGCCTAAAAAGGACATAACACCCCTTGATACTCCACTCTTTCGCTTAGCTGCTCTCTTTGGCAGCGGAGAGGATGCCTGCATTGCGCTGCGTCGGCTTAAGGCGGATAACTATACCGTAAAAAAGGTTCTTTTATTGGCAGACAGCCGTCCCATTCCCGAAGGCATTTCGAATGTTAAGCAGCTGCTGTGTGTTTCCGGTAAAAATGCATTGGATATTGCACTTTTTCGGGAGCTGTTTCATGACGAAAAGGGTTCATACGAACGAGTAAAAAAGGTCTGTAACAGCGGCGAATGCTATTCGCTTAGCAATCTTGCGGTTAACGGGAGTGATATTGCCGCCTTGGGTTTCTCGGGCGTGGATGTAGGAAGGGTGCTTTCAAAGCTGCTGGACAATGTAATTAACGGAGACCTTGAGAACAAAAAAGAAGCGCTTATCAACGCCGCAAAAGGCATTGACAACCGCTGAGCAATCTGCTATAATGCCTAAGGTCATTTTTAAGCAGAAAACGCTGGTGTGGCTCAGAGTGTAGAGATGCTCTACCTCTGTTATTCAGCGCTTAGGGATATATTCTTTTCTGTTCTGTGTTTTTTATGCTTGTGCTGGTGTGGCTCAGAGGTAGAGCAGTTGATTCGTAATCAACAGGTCGAGGGTTCAAGTCCCTCCACCAGCTCCATAAGAAAAAACCTTGAATGCACTGTATTTGCAGTATGTTTCAAGGTTTTTTGTTTTCTTTTATTTACATGCGCAAAACGTGTTCTACCCCGTTTTGACCCATAAAAACCCACCTTTAGTACGTCAGAAATACGTCACTAAAAAACAAAAAAGGCTCAGCCGAAGCCGAGCCCTCTTTGCAAAGAAAGGATGAAAAAATGAAAGGTGTTTGTTAAATAATTAGTCGGGCGGCTTCTCTTTACTCCCGCCAGTGAGTATATTGTAATATTTTGTTATGACGTTCGTGCCGTAGTATATATAGCCCGCTAAAACAACTAAATATGTAGCCTGCATTAAGTTAACGGTTTGTCCTGTCACCTCGAAAGCAATTATATCTGGGCTGAGCCAACCGGCGAGGTATACCAGCCCGAGGCATAGGAAAATAACAAAGCCCTTTAATATGCCTGTCCTGAAGCGACGCCAGTCAAACTCTCCGCTGAACATCGCCGTAATGCTGCCCAGAACTATGTTGACCGTTATTAATATTATGAGGCTGATTGCTAAGAATAATGTCGTCATTTAGAATATCTCCTCCTAACTTTCCGGGAGCTTCAACCGCTGACCTATTCTTATTGTGTCGTTCGGCAGCTTGTTGATTTCCACTATTTCCTTGTACCTCGATGTGTTGCCGAGATACTTACCGGCGATTTTATGAAGTGTGTCACCCTTCTGAGCGATATGCGTCCTGTATTTCGGCTTGTCCTCTTTTTCAACAGATGCGGACTTTTCCTTTGCCATTATGTACCCTCCTTCGGTTGAGTTATTGTGTGCGAACCTAACGCATGGCGCTTTATTTCGAGGTAGTCCCTTGCTCCCACAAAGCCGTCTCCGTCAACATCAGCCGCCCAGAACTGCTCTGCGGTGGGCTCGTAAGTGCCAAGGAATATTCTTTTCGCCATAAGATAATCTAAAGAGTTGATTTTTCCGTCACCGTTGACATCCCCTTTTAACCGCTGTCCGGGCAGCATACCGTAGTAATGAGCGAGCTCCCTTGCCTCCGCTACTGCGAGCTGCTGAAGGTTAGCGTCATCGAGGAGCCACTCCGCAGCTCTCTTGTTGGTGTGGAAGCTGTGCTCAAGTATTACAGCTGCGGTTTCAACCATCCATGCACCGTGAAGTATGCCGTAGTAATTATCATTAAGAACACCGTCTTTATTACGGTCGGATGAGGACAGTCGCTCATACTGCTTTGGAGGATCGTTGGTATCCATAACAGTTGCTACTGTTTTTGCCAGCAGCTCCGCAACCTCCATTGATGCTTTGGCTATGGTGCTATTTTCCTGTTGCACCTGATAGATTCCCACAGGTCTATCCACGCTCTCAGTGCTTGCTGCGTTGCTGTGCAGGGATATTAAAAGATTGTAGTCCTTCGCCAGCCTCCCTCGACGTGTTACCTCAAGATCCACCTCCTGCTCGGTCCTGGTCTCACTAACCTCGAAGCCGTACTTTTCCAGCTCTGCCTTGAGCATGAAGTGTAGCTTCCACATCGCTTGGCTTTCCCAGTACTCGGGTACTACCGGGCTGCGGTTATACAGCCCGTAATGCCCGGCATCAAGCATGATTTTAATAGCCATTATCCGCTCTCCTCATTTTTGTCATCTGTAAGCTGCTTATAAATCTGATGTACACCTGTCGCAGCCAAGCCCGAAACAATGCCGATTGCGACTGCGGTAATCGGATCTGCTGCGGGAAAGTCTGGAATGGAGAGCATTGCGGGTATTCCGAGTATGCCTCCTATTGCTCCAGCGATTACCGGCAGCCATTTATTGTCGAGCTGTGTGTTCTTCACCGCTTGTGCTACTAAAAAACATATGACGACTATTGCCGCCACCGAAGGTATTCCAAAATCCATGATAATCATGCTCCTTTCGTTGTGTAAAGATTCTGTATGCCTAATTCAATAACAAAATCCTTATGTTCGTGTTTGATTTTCTGTGCGTATGATAGTGCTGCTGAAAGCTCACCGTTGGGTTTACCTGTTTGAATTGATTTTGCGGTCGCTTCACCAAGAGCAAACGTAGCTCCTACTGCCTGAAACATGAGTGTTTCGTTTTTTATACGAGCATGTTCCCT
>CAZGJQ010000050.1:0-13772 GCA_964525815.1 uncultured Oscillospiraceae bacterium | reverse complement strand
CTAAATGATGATTTATCTTTCTGTTTTCAGTAATCCGCGCGTCAAGGGCGGACAATGTGTCGGCAATTCTAATCTGTCTGTAGAGTGGTACTCTTGGTACGTTGTAACGCATTATCGCACCTTTATCACCTCTCGGCATCTTCGTTCCTTTGCCCGTTGCCGTGGCGTAGTCAAAGAAGTTGTTGTCCGAAAGCAGATAGTAAAGAAAGCCCGGATTGCAGGTCTCCTTTGCTCTCAGTACAAGAACATCATTGGAGCAGCCGCCGTCGCGATCGGCAAACCAAATCTTGCGGAAGTACGGGCGGATGTTGGATACCAACACGTCGTCCACTTGGTAAGCCTGCGTTTGTGTAACGGTTGGCAATCCCGCCGAGCGGGTGATGCCTTCCTTATTCGGCAGCATATTCTCTGTTGAGATGTAGGTATCCAAATCCAAGTCGACAACTGCGACCCGTCCATCAGCAAAATAGCAAAGGTCAGAAAGTTTAAATGTCATATCCGATCGCCCCCAGTCTTTTCCGGATTTCGTCCTCCAATTCGTGTGAGCGTTTAAACATCTCTGAAAGTTCGCCTGTCAACCGCGCCATCTTTTCCTCGAAAGGTTCGCCGTCATCCTCCTGCTCCTCAATACCGACGTACCTCCCCGGCGTGAGGATATAATCCTGCTTGGCAATTTCCTCTATGGTCACAGCGGCGCAGTAGCCTTTCACGTCTTCAAGCGTCCCTTCATCGAAAGCATCAAATGTCGCTGCTATCTTGGCGATATCCTCAGTGGTCATCTCGCGCAGACGGCGATTAACCATTGTTCCCATCTTGCGTGCATCGATGAATAATGTCTTGCCCTTTTGTTTCTTGTTTCGGCTGATAAACCAGAGCGACACAGGAATCTGCGTTGTGTAGAATAACTGTGTTGGCATAGCAATGATGCCCTCTACAAGGTCGTCTTGCACTATCTTTTTACGGATTTCGCCCTCGCCTCCGCTCTGAGATGAGAGGGAGCCGTTGGCAAGCACCATGCCAATTTTGCCGTTCGGGGCAAGGTGGTAAATCATATGCTGAAGCCACGCAAAGTTGGCGTTTCCGGAGGGCGGCAGACCATACTTCCAACGCTGGTCGTCATTCAGTGAGCCATCATTCCAGTCTGAAAGGTTGAACGGCGGATTAGCAAGGATGTAGTCTGCTTTTAGTGTCTTATGTAAGTCATTATGGAACGTGTCGGCATTGTATCCTCCAAGGTCAGCCTCTATTCCACGAATGGCAAGGTTCATCAAAGCCATCTTGCGGGTGGTAGGGTTTGCGTCCTGCCCATAGACAGACAAATTGCCGATGTTGCCAGAATGACTCTTGACGAAGTCCGTAGACTGCACGAACATACCACCGGAACCGCAGCACGGGTCATAAACGCGCCCTTTGAACGGCTGCAAGACCTCAACGAGTGTCCGCACCACGCAGGACGGCGTATAGAATTCTCCCGCCCGCTTGCCTTCCTGCTCGGCAAACTTGGCAAGGCAATATTCGTAGGTGCGGCCAAGGATGTCCTTGTCCGTACCGTGTTCTATCATCTGTATGTTGGTGAACAGGTCAACTACGTTTCCAAGTCGACGTTTGTCCAATTCGCTCCGGGCATAATTCTTTGGAAGTATATCCTTAAGGCGTTTGTTTTCTTTTTCAATAGCTCGCATAGCACGGTCAATTATACCGCCTATATCAAAATACTCTTCTTTACCATTTTCATCTGTTATTTTTCCGGTTTTATGTGCCCATTCTGCAATCACACTCCACCGTGCAACTGGGGGCACATAAAAAATATTAGCCTCGGTGTAAGCATCCTTATCCTCAACATCGTCATCATCTGCAAGTAATTCTTGATACCGCTCCTCGAACTTGTCTGATATGTACTTGAGAAAAATCAATCCAAGAACAACGTGCTTGTATTCACCGGCATCCATGTTGCCGCGTAAAATATCTGCTGCAGCCCAGATTTGTTGTTCAAAACCTATGTGGGCTGTGTTGTTTCCGTTTGCCATACCTCTTTCACCTCTCTTATGTTGATTTGCCATTGTTTCGTCTTTTATGTGCTACTGTATTCCGCGCTCTGTATTAACATGACGCAACAACCAACACCTATTTGTCCTGCGATAACGGGATAGATAACGCTTCGACCTCCAGATTGTGTATAAGCAATATCATCCACTTTGAAAACTCTACGTGATCCGTCCAAAAAGTAGCTTAAGATTCGATCGTCACGAAGCGCAAGGTTTTTACTAAGCCGACTCAAATCAATGTACGTCTTATATGGAGTTGTTTCGGCTCTTCTTTTCCATATAATCGCACTATCGCCGTAATCAACTGATGGGCGGTCCGCGTAGTCAAGCCCGTATTTATGTGCTTTATAACTCTTGCCACCGGTAACTTTGGCAAGTATGTTCATAACCTTGCCATGCTTCGATTTGATATTACTTTCGGCTGAACTACTCATTGTCTTTTCCCTCCACCGCTGACAGGTTCTTTGCCAAACTGCCAGAACGAATCCACTCGTCAACTTCGGAAATTTTAAACTTCCAAAGACGCCCGACCTTATGGGCGGGCATACCGTTATTTTTTATCCATTTTAATGCGGTGTCTCGACTTATACCTAAATGAGTACAGATTTCCGCAAGTGAATGCCATCGTTCGTTATTTAACAATTGGTATACCTCCAATCAAGAGTACATTTGATTACAATAACCCACGATAATAGGATATGATATCACATTTTTGGTATAATGTCAACCAAAATTTGACTATTTATATCTTTTTAAGTCGTTTTATATTGAATAATGCCTACTTGCCTTGTAGAAATTTATCGAACGAATTTTACATCTTATCTATCAATACTCATTGACAAGCATGTCCCTTCATGATATAATTTACGCAAAGGTGTGAAAATAGCGTAATCATGAGAGGAGGTGTTAAAATGCATGAAAAAAATATGAGGTTCGGTGATTTCATAAAGCGTAAGCGCCTTGATGACCCGCGTGAAATTACACTCAATGATATGTCAAAAAGGCTGGGAATTTCATTAAGCCTGCTGAGCGATATTGAAAACAACCGAAGGAAGCCTTTTGATGCCGATAAAATTGAGGCTTTTGTGGCATATCTGACTTTGTCTGATGAAGACAAGGCAAAGCTGTACGATCTTGCCGGACGCGACAGGGGCGAAATACCGTCGGATATCGAAGATATAATGATGTATGAGGAAATCGGCAAAATGGCACGGTTTGCCCTTCGCGAATCGAAAGCAGGCAATGTTACCGAAGAAGACTGGAAAAAATTCATCAGAGACATCGAAGCTAAAAAGAAAGGAGACGCCAATGATTGAATTCAGATGCCGCCGGGTCGATCGCCGAAACGGAAATTCACCTATTGTAAGCGACAAAGAGCTTGACGAATTTGCACATAATGTGCTTGAGGATTACAAACCGAAATTGCTGAAAGAACCTAATAAAATCAGATATGAGCATTTTATTGAATCATACCTCGGGGCGAATCTTGAATATCATGACATCTATAACGAAGACCCCGACCGTCCTATATGGGGTGCCACGGCATTTAATGACGAAGAACTGAGAATATTTAATCGTGAAAAATTGTGCGTATCTAAAATCACCGTGACTGCCCGCACCGTTATTCTGGACAACAGTATTATGGAGTCCGGCAAGGAGGGTCTTGCCCTGTTTACCGGCTTGCATGAAAGCGGCCATGTGTTGATTCATCCGAATGTATACGCTCGTGATCCAAGTGAACAAATATTGCTGTTTGAGGATTCACAGATTTCTCCGGTAGTATGCTGCCGCCGTGAAAATATTGAGAACTTTGGCTGTGCAGGGTCAAGGAAAAGAACTCCCGAGGAATGGCGCGAACACCATGCGGATTATTTCGCCGCAGCTATCGCTATGCCCAACAAAACCTTTATTCCTACCGTTCACCAGCTTTTGCGTGAAAATGGGATTTATAAGGGACGGGTTATTATCGGTATTGACGAGGATAATGATTATATAGCGGAGGATTTGCTTCCCCTTGCGATTTCGGAGCTTTACGGAGTATCTAAAAAAGCCGCTTTTGTGAAACTTAAAAAGAGCGGTTTTGTCGTTGACCGTAGAACATATGAGTGCCAAAGTGCGCAATTGACGATATGATGGAAGCTATTTTATTGTCGATAAATTACGCCATTTTGCGTAATTTATCGACTGACACTTACCACTGACTACGAGAAATCGTGTTTTTTTAACATTAAATTACGCAATATTGCGGAATTTGCGTATAAAGGAGAGGGTGATTTAATGCCGCAGATAGTAAGATGCCCGGACTGTAATATCCGCCTGTTTGACCTTAAATCCAAACAGGTTGATTTGATAATAAAGTGCCCGAGGTGCAAAAAGATTCTTGAAGTTGCAAGACCTCCAAATGAAAATGAATTAATTATCAAAAATTCATACCGAGCAACGGAGACGGTACGGGCGCCGTAAGCGCTTAACCGGACACTACCAAATAGCCGGATGATTGCCAGTTTTACTGGCAGTTGTCCGGCTATTTTTTTATTTCAAAAAAAACTGAGAGGAGCAAAACAATGAAAATCAAGTACACCTATCAATTCAACAATGAAAATATCACCATCGAGGTTGACGAAGCCGATTATGAAATCCTTATAACCCTTGACAAAGAGGAATATAACGCCAACCGAAAGCACAGCCGTCGTTATCCCATCTCACTGGAAAACGCCGATTATGAGGGCGACTGGTTTGCCGATGGTACCGACATTCTCGGCGAACTCATTGACAAACAGGAAAAAGAACACATCCGCTTTGCGCTGGACAAGCTCAAGCCGGCTCAGCGTGACCTCATCCGAGCTATTTATTTTAAAGGTGTATCGGTCAATGACTATGCAGCACAAGAGGGCGTTGATCATTCGGCTATTTCACATCGTTTAAAGAAGGCATATAAAAATCTGAAAAAACTTTTATAAAAAACCTCACATTCATTATTCCCCGTGGCTATACGGTGAGGGGCAACAAAAAAAGCCTCTCGGAAAGATGAGGTAACGAGCGATGAAGCATAATTTGCAAATTTCTCTCCGCAAGAAACCGCCGGATGATGGAATTCTCCGATGCCAGACAGTGACATTGCGGGAACGACTTCTCAGAAGGCTGTTCGGCGAAAAATGCCGTGTAACGGTAATTGTTCCCGGCAACAGCGTTGAGTGCCTGTCAATAAAGGAAGTCGCGGAAGAAGGTGACGAGGATGAATAATCCTGCCTCCGGTTCCCAAATTCCTTTGCCAATTAAGGCGAAGCCCTACCGCCATCAAATTGAAGCATTTGAATTTGTCTGCAGTCTTTTTGGGCTGAAGTCAACTCAAGCCATCAGTCGCGGCGCGGCATTGCTCATGGAAATGGGGACAGGAAAAACTCTAACTACCATCGCCGTGGCAGGCGCTCTGACGCAGGCCGGATATGTCAAAAGAATGCTCATTGTAGCACCGCTGTCCATTCTCGGTGTGTGGGATGAGGAATTCTCCAAATTTGCCGGATATGATTATGACCTTGCGGTGCTGTCAGGAAGCGGAGAGAAAAAATCCGAAAAGCTCCGCTTGTTGAACTGTAATTCTCAGCAGTGTCGCCATCGACTTCAAGTAGCCGTGGTTAATTATGAATCGGCGTGGCGGCTGGAAAAGGAACTGGCGTCATGGAATCCCGACCTAATTGTTGCGGATGAGGGACACAAAATCAAGACCCACAACATTTCCGCATCCAAAGCAATGCACAGGCTGGGTTCTTTGGCAAAATACAGGCTTCTTCTGACGGGAACACCCGTCACGAATAAAGCTCTTGATGTGTTTTCGCAGTACAAGTTTCTTAATCCACAAATATTCGGTCAGAGCTTTTATTCCTTCCGAAACCGTTATTTCAACATGGTTGGATACGGTAATCACACCCCGGTATTAAAAAAGCTGATGGAACCGGAGCTTACGGCGAAAATGCACAGCGTAGCATTCCGGGCTACAAAGGCCGAGTGTCTCGATTTACCGAATACGACTGATATTATCCGCAAGGTAGAGCTTGAGCCTTTTGCGTTGAAGGTTTACAAAAATCTCGTCAAGGACAGTTATTCAGAGCTTTTAAACGGAGAGGTCAGCGTGACCAACGTACTTACAAGGATGCTGAGGCTCAGTCAACTGACGGGAGGATTCATCGGCAATGACGAGGACAAGACCACCGAACAGGTAAGCAACGCAAAGCTTACCGTGCTGGAGGATATTATGGACGCCGCTTTACAGGAGGGTAAAAAACTTGTCATTATCGCGAGATTTGTACCGGAGCTTCGTGCCATTTGCAGACTGCTTGGTATGAAAGGAATTCGCTATTCCCTGATTATGGGTGGCGTGAGCAACAGGGACGAACAGGTAGCACAGTTTCAAAATGACCCGGATGTGCCTGTGTTTGTCGGTCAGATTGCGACTGCCGGGCTCGGAATCACCCTGACAGCCGCATCCACAATGGTTTTCTATTCGCTCGATTACTCCATGAGCAATTTCGAGCAGACAAAAGCCCGTATTCACCGCGCCGGGCAGCGTATGCCCTGTACCTACATTTACCTCACCGCGAAGGGCACTGTTGACGAAAAGGTGCTGAAAGCACTGAAAAACAAAGCCAACCTCGCCAAGACGTTGGTGGATGACTACCGGATGGGCTTGAACCCATTTAATTAAACGAAGGAGGATTCCCATGATTGATTCAGAAAGAATGTTCAACCTTGCAGACCGTTTAAAGGCACTGCGCGACGAGAAAAAGGAAGCCGAACAGAGCCTCAAAGCCCTTAATTCTGAGATTGATGAGGTTGATTACGAACTGGCACAGCTTATGACCGAAACCGAGACGCAGAATTTTACCCGCGCCGGAGTTATGTTCTGCCTGACTACCGCCACCCGAGCTTCTGCTGCCCCAGATCGCAAGGATGATCTGTTCAACGCACTAAGAACAGAGGGATTCGGCAATCTCATTTACGAAACGGTTAATGCAAACTCCCTTTCCGCTTTTGTCAATGAGCAGATTTCCGAAAATGATGACGCCATTCCCGACTGGCTTAATGGGCTGGTCAATGTATTTGAAAAAACCACCGTGGGCGTGCGCAAAGCAGTCCGCAAATAAGAAACTGACCCACTTGCCAAATCAAAGATTTGGAGTAGGTACCCCAGAACCTTGTTACTTGCAAGGCTCGTAATAAAGAAAGGAACAAAATACTATGAAAAAGAATGAAATCACAACTACAAACAGCGCGTTTATGGCACTGAAAGACTTTAATCTCAGCGATGCGCTTTCCGAGGAGCTTTCCGGACTTTCCGGCAGCTTTGAACGCATTAAGATTCCGGCAGCCGGAACGACCGTCTTTGAAATCCCCGGCGAGAACCCTGACGAGCCGGAAGCCGTCAAAGAGTTCTCCGCAGTGATTCTGCACCATCATCCGCTTTATGCCTATTACACAGATAAGTATACGGGCGGCTCAAATCCTCCCGACTGCGGCAGCTTCGACGGAGTGACGGGCGAAGGCAATCCCGGCGGCAACTGTGCTGTCTGCCCGTACAATCAATTTGGTTCGGGCGAAAACGGGTCGAAAGCCTGTAAGAACCGCCGCCGCATTTATCTTCTGCGCGAGGGAGAGATTTTCCCGATGATTCTATCTTTGCCGACAGGTTCCCTCAAGGACTTTACCCGCTACATCATGCGTTTGCTCTCCAAGGGGAAGAAATCCAACGCCGTGGTAACCCGATTTGCTTTAAAAAAGGCGGTTAACAACAGCGGTATTGCTTACTCCCAGGCACAGTTTGCCGTCGACCGCATTCTTACTGCTGAAGAACTCACCCTTATTTCCGGACTTACCGAGCAGGTCAAGGCTTACAGCACAAAGGTCGGTTATGATACCGAAACCTCAGTCGAGTTAAGTGAGGAGAATGTAGATCCAGAAACGGGAGAGGTTATCGAACCGCTGAAGTAAACAAAACGGTGGCTTGTCCTGTAACAGATTTATGTTATAGGACAAGCGCGCCGCTATAACGAGAGGAGCCAGTATGCAGTATAAAACGATATATACCCCCAAAGAAATACACGAATATATTGATGGAGCAAAAATAATTGCATTTGATTTTGAAACCGCTCCCGACAACAAATGGCGTGATGAATCTAAAGCCGCGCTTGACGCACACAAGTCGCACATTGCAGGAGTGAGCCTGTCTGTTTCGGAAGGCACCGCTGTCTATCTGCCGCTTATGCATTTGAACGGTAAAAATACAGCGGAGCCTCATGAGGTTATGGAATGCCTGCGTAAAGCTGTGTTCGAAAACTCCGATGTTATCAAGGTTGCGCATAACCTTTCCTTTGAAGCGATGTTTTTATACGCTCTCGGCATTGTTTTGTGCGAGCCCTGTTATGACACCATTGCGGCTGCACAGCTAACATTGAAAAGCAAGTGGGAGTTTCGCGACCTTCACGACAGCGGGTTAAAGCTGCTCGCCGCTTCAATGTTCGGTGCCGAAATGCCCGATTTTGCTTCCGTGACAGGCGGAAGACATTTTGATGAAATGAGTCCGCAGGATGAGGTAACCATGCGCTATGCCTGTGCCGACTCGGACTATACACTTCGGCTGTATCATCACTTCAATCAATGGTTTGATCGTTTTCTGCCCAAGCACCGCCAAATTGTTGAAAAGGGGGAATCGCCGACAGCCATATATGTGGGAATGATGAAATACAACGGTATTCCGATGGACAAGGAAAAGATGCTCCAAAAGCAGGTGGAAGCAGGTGAAAAGCTGACCGCCATTCGTACTGAAATCGACACGATAACAGGCGGTGTAAATATCGGAGCGAACGCTTCGACATCGGCGTTCAAACAGTATCTATACAAAGACCTCGGGTTGCCGGTGCTGAAAACGACCCAAAAGTATCAGGAAGCTGCCGACGACCAAGCGATGATAATGCTTCGCGAATGGTGTACCGATAACAAGCCCGAATTGACGCGGCTGTTTGATCTTGTACAGGAATACCGTAAATGGGGAAAGCTCAAAAGCACTTATATCGATGGTTATTTGCAGCATATAAATCCGGCAACCGGGCGTATTCATCCCGACCTTATGGCACTCGGTACCGAAACCGGACGGTTTGCTTCTCGGAATCCGAACCTTCAAAACTGCCCGCGGAGGGATAACGATCCTGTGGGAGTGCGCAATTTTATTGTTGCTTCTCCAGGTTCGCTAATCCTATCCCTCGACTTTTCACAGATTGAGCTTCGAGTCGGTGCATTTTACTGTAAAGATTCCAAGATGCTTGAAACCTACCGCACAGGTGGAGATATACATGGTCAGACCGCATCTGTTATTTACAATATTCCGTTTGAAACGGCAATTGATAAGAATGAACCTCATTATAAAGAACGCAGAACAATAGCGAAAAACTGTAACTTCGGCGTGTTCTACGGATTATTCGCCGGAGGCTTGCAGAGAACACTAAAATTCAAAGCCGGACTAAGCACCTCATTGGATGAATGCGAGAAAATCATTGCCAATCTGAAAGCCGGTTATCCCGGACTATTGCGATGGCAAAACGAAACTAAAAAACGTGCTGCACAGACCTGCTTTGTAGAAACCTGGCTCGGTCGCCGTAGATACCTTATCGGAATGCGCTCCAGGGACTGGGGCAAGCGGTCGTTTGCAGAACGCTGTGCGCTGAACACACCAGTTCAAGGTACCGCCGCCGATATTCTCAAGCTAGCTATGGGTAGGATTGTTGCCGGAATAAAAGAACGTCGGTGGCTAAAGCCGCTGTTGCAGATACATGATGAGCTGGTCTTTGAAATTCCCGCAAACGAGCTGTCAGATGCGGTGGAATTCATAGAAACCTGCATGGAAATACAGCCTTTTCCCGAGTTTGATGTGCCGATTACAGCAGAAGCCGCATATGGTGCAAGCTTCGGAGAAATGGCGGAAATGGAGTGACCATATGAGTGTTAACAAATATAACATAGAGGGCTATTACGATCCGACAGCCTATGAAGCTCTTAGCAATATTGAGCGTGAGGCTAAGAAAAAACCTTTCCGACCGCTTGTATTCATATGCTCTCCATATGCGGGCGATATCAAAACCAATACGGCAAATGCTCGCCGTTACAGTGCGTTTGCCGTTAAGAAAAACTACATTCCGCTTGCACCGCATCTGCTGTTCCCGCAGTTTATGGACGACAAAAACCCCGCGGAGCGAAGCCTCGGTATATTTTTTGGTATGGTTTTAATGAGCAAGTGCGCCGAACTATGGGTGTTCGGTGCAACTGTTACGGCAGGTATGTCAGTGGAAATCGAGAAAGCCAAGCGCAGAAACATCCCCGTCCGATACTTCACCAATCAATGTGAGGAGGTGTTTCAGAAATGAATTTTCCGAAGGAGTTGACTGAAAAGAAGCAATGGGTGTGCTGGCGGCTGACTCCCGATAATGTGCGCGGCGGAGAACAAGGCGGCAAGGATAAAAAAGTACCCTTCAATCCTATTACAGGAAAGGCGGCATCCTCCAACAAGCCCGAAACATGGACGGATTACGCCACCGCTGCTGATGCCGTCGACCGCTACGGCTATACGGGAATAGGTTTCATGTTCACAAAAGAGTGTGGAATTGTCGGAGTGGATATTGACCACTGCTATGATAAGAAAAGCGGTATATGGAGTGATATTGCCAAAGCCATACTCGAAAAGCAACCGACCTATGCTGAGTTTTCGCCTTCCGGCACCGGGATTCATTTGTTTTTCAAAGGTGAAATGCCGCACGGCGGCAGTAAAAATGCATCAACGGGCGTTGAGATGTATAATAATCTACGCTATTTCACCATGACTGGTAAAAAAATTGAAGGCGCGCCGGAAACCATATCCGAAGACAAAGGTACTCTCGCATGGATACATGAAACCTATATCCGACCGCCAAAGAAAAATAAGAAAAAAGCGAAGTCCAAGAAAAAAACGATGTCTATTGCCTTATCGGATGAGGAAATTATTGAAAAGGCATGTTCATCAGGCGACGGAGAAACCTTCTCATCTCTATGGGACGGAAAATGGCAGGATGTTTTTTCGAGCCAATCGGAAGCGGATTTGTCGTTGTGCTGTAAGTTGGCATTCTGGTCGGGTAAAAACCGCGAGCAGATGGACAGACTGTTCCGCCGTTCGGCACTATACCGTAAAAAGTGGGATGAGCGCCATCATGCAAGCGGTGCGACCTATGGCGAAGAAACACTGAATAAGGCTTGTGAAAGCACTGAGAATGTTTATTCACCCGGCGGCGATTCGGCAATCTTCGAACATGAATGCAGGTATTTCAGAGCCAAAGGCGAGAATATTTACCCCATTACAAACTTTATCTTCATACCGGTGGAGATGATTGTGTCGGATGATGAAACGCAGATCACTGCCGATCTTGTAACTGTACGCGGTGAGATATTCCGTCAGACATTTATGACCACTGACTTTTCCAACCTACAGAAATTCAAGAACATACTAAACCGCCGCACCATTGCCCTCAGTTATCTTGGCTCAGAAGGGGATCTTGAGTTGCTCAAGGGCTACATTTCCGATATGGAATGGCAGACCAAAACCGGTGTCAAAGCCCTCGGTATTTATGAATACGGCGGACGTAATGTGTTTGTATCTTCAGAAGGAGCAGTAGAAGCGGGCGGAATTGTGGTTGAAGATATTGTTCAGATTGAAAAATACCGCAGCATCGGCTGTACAATTCTGTCCTGTGACCCGATAAAAAAGGACGCGCTTCAAAAACTCGGTGAATGGCTGATGACCTACAACGAACCTGCCAAAGCGATATCCGTGCTCTCATGGTGCGCAGGCTGCCTTATCAAGCCATACCTCCGTAAAGAGGGTGTTAAATTCCCTCACCTGTTTCTTGTGGGTGAAGCCGGAAGCGGCAAGAGTAATACTCTAGAGCGGGTTATCCTACCGATATTTTCAAGAACGAAGGTTACGGCGGCGGGTCAGGTGACAGCATTTACACTGATGAAGGATTCCGCATCCTCAAACCTTGTTCCTCAACCGCTCGACGAATTTAAGCCCTCCAAGATCGACAGAACGAAGCTAAACGCACTGTATAACCATTTCCGAGACAGCTACGACGGGCATGAAGGACTTCGCGGACGCGCTGACCAGACAACCGTCAGCTATGAGCTTCTCGCACCGCTGATTGTTGCCGGCGAGGAATCGGCCGATGAAGCGGCTGTCAGGGAGCGCAGTATCGAGCTGTTGTTTTCCAAAAAAGATCTCAAAAATGCAGAATACCGAAATTCCTTCAAGCGCCTATGTGTAAATTCCGATATGCTTGGAGATTTTGGGCGCGGTTTACTGGATGCGGCGCTTGGAACGACCTCCCTCGAAGCGTTCAAATGGTATGAAGAAGCCCTCAGTATATTTTCAAAGGAACTGCCTACAAGAATTATAAATAATCTTGCTTGCTGCTACGCCGGGATATGTCTGCTTGAAAAGCTGTGCGGTCTTCTCGGTCTTTCATGGTCGGAGGTGTTTCCGTTCGGAAGGGAATCGTGTCGGAAGTACCTTGAATATGCGGCGCAGGAATATTTGCTTGACGGTGGCACAAACAACAGGAGCATAATTGAACAGACTTTAGAAATTATGTCCCGCATGAAGCTGGACCCCAAGGTCGATTACACCTTTGATAAGGACGGAACGGTTTTGTGCCTGTGGCTTAACCATGTCTATGACCTTTACACGAAATACCGTAAGGATTATGCTATCTGCGGTGAGGTTCTGACCTACGCACAATTTAAAAAGCAGCTGCTTCACTGCGACTTTTTTATCGGCAGCAACGAACCGAAGCGAATCGGCGGAGAGCTCCGCAAGGTATGGACGCTCGATTACACGACGCTCAAGTCGCGCTGCGACGTTGGTGGCTTTGAAATCACAGAAATTGACCCTCTTTAAATGTTACTTGTTACCTCAATACCTCAAATTCTATAGCTACGCGGAAAAAGTTTTATTTTTTCTTTCATATGCGTATGCGCGTATATACACATGTAAATATATACGAACCTATAAAAACGGCGGTAACGAGGTAACGGGTAACGGAAAGGAAAACACATGTCCGAAAAATACATTGCAAACAAAATCCTCGGTTACCTACGGACCATACCCGAGTGCTTTGCCTGGAAAGAACACGGCGGTATATATGGCACAGCGGGTATTCCGGACATCATCGCCTGTATTGGCGGCAGATTTTTTGCCTTTGAGGTGAAAACATCCACAGGCAAAACAACAAAACTGCAAGAAGCAACTATTCGTAAAATCCTCTCCTGTGGCGGTACCGTTTCAGTCGTCCGCTCAGTGGATGAGGTGCGAGCTGTTATAAACGGCTCCCTGCAATGATATTTGAATCAACGCATCTGTGCTTTATATATACAACGCTAACAATGCGGCACTGCTTCTTTGGAAAATAAAAAATAAGGAGCGTGTCCCATATGAACGACAATTATTATAATCTAGCTAACGCCATAATTTTTCAGGCGGTCAAGGATTACCGCAAAGCGCTGCGCACCCTTTCCCATTATCCCAACAATCGCTTGGCACAGTATGAGCGCAGGTGTATTGAACAGTTCTTCCGTTCTGGCTGGTTTGGAGTTCTGACGAGCATCGATCCGGAAATGCTTATCAACAAGCTAAAAGCGGAGGTGGCGGCATGACTG
>CAZGJQ010000049.1:0-14292 GCA_964525815.1 uncultured Oscillospiraceae bacterium | reverse complement strand
AGAATGCCCGCTCTCGCACCGCCTATACCCTGCGCATATGCAAGCGCAAGCTCTCTTGCCTTGCCTGTGGCGTCCTGATAAATCGCAATCAGACAGGGAACGCCCTTGCCCTCCGTAAACTGACTTCTTACCGTATGTCCGGGTCCCTTGGGTGCGATCATTATTACATCCACGTCGCTCTTGGGAATAATCTGGTTAAAATGAATATTGAAACCGTGGGCAAACGCAAGTGCGGAGCCCGGCTTAAGGTTGGGAGCGATCTCGCTTTTGTAAAGCGCCGCCTGCTTCTCGTCGTTCACAAGAATCATTGTGATGTCTGCGTTCTTAACCGCATCAGCCGTATTCATTACCTTAAGACCCGCTTCTTTTGCTCTTTCGGCTGATTTTGAGCCCTCATAAAGCCCTACGATAACATCCACTCCGCTGTCATGCAGGTTCAGCGAATGTGCGTGACCCTGACTTCCGTAACCGATGACCGCAACGGTCTTATTTTTAAGCAATGAAAGGCTGCAATCCTTTTCGTAATACATTTTTGCCATGATAAATACTCCTTTTTTATAAAAAATTAAGTGTTAATCCAAAAAATCTTCGCTCTCGGACAGCGGAGCTATCCCCCGCTTGAGTGCAAGTGCGCCGGCGCGGCACATCTCAATAATACCGAACTCGGCGGCAAACTTAATAAAGGCATCCAGCTTAGAGGACTCGCCGGTTATCTCAACCGTTACCGAATCGATGTTGAAATCAACAACCTTGCCTCTGAAGATATTTACCGATTCCACAATCTCGCTTCTGGTCTTCTTTGTAACCTTAATCTTAATAAGCAGAAGCTCCCTTATAACCGTGTTGTTATGCGGTAATATCTCTACCTTTTTCACATCATGCAGCTTGGCAAGCTGCTTCTCTATCTGGTTCTTGGTGTAATCGTCTCCTCTTGAGATAATGGTCATACGGGACAGCTTGGGGTTCTCGGTTTCGGCTACATTCAAGCTGTCGATGTTAAAGTTTCTTCTCGAAAACAGCCCGGAAATCCTGGTCAGGACACCCGCATGGTTGGAAACGAGAACGCCTAAAATAAATTGCTTATCTTTCATATGTCATCCCCCCATTCAGTTCACTATAACATTTTCAATGGAGCCGCCGGGCGGTATCATGGGTAAAACCCTCTCGTCCATATCTATCATACAGTCGATTATTACCGGTGAATCCGCTTCAAACGCCGTTTGCAGAGCCGCCTCCAGCTCATCCATGCTCTTAACTCTTATCCCCTGTGCTCCATATGCATCAGCCAGCTTAACAAAATCCGTTTTTCTGCCCAGTGTGGTCTGGGAGTATCTCTTGTCATAAAAGATGGTCTGCCACTGTCTTACCATTCCGAGAACACCGTTGTTCATTACAATAACGACAAGGGGAAGGTTATTTGTAACGGCGGTTGCCATTTCTGTATGGTTCATCCCGAAGCTGCCGTCCCCCGTAAACAACACTGTTTTTTTGCGTCCGCTTCCGATACAGCCTCCGATAGCGGCTCCCATACCAAACCCCATGGTTCCAAGTCCCCCCGAGGTTAAAAAGGTCTTGGGACACTTGATTTTATAATACTGCGAAGCCCACATCTGATGCTGTCCGACATCGGTAGCGACAACATTATCGTCAGACGCAAACTCCCTGACCTTCTCGATAATGCTCATCGGGTGCATATCTCTGCCTTTTGGAAGATGCGCTGCCTCCTCAGCCTGTATCTTTGCAAGCTCCTGTCTCCACTGCGGGTGTGTCTGCTTTTTTATCTTTTTCAGAAGTGCCTGGAGCACAACCTTTGTGTCTCCGATTATCCCGTAATAAGCGGTTATATTCTTGTCTATTTCAGCAGCATCAATGTCAATATGCAGTATCCTTGCCTTCTGTGAGTACCTGATTTTGTTTCCGGTTGCTCTGTCGCTGAAACGCACACCTATCGCTATAATAAGATCGGCCTCGGAGTTTGCCTTGAGCGAAGCAAACCTGCCGTGCATTCCCGTCATTCCGAGATGTCTCGGATTATCGGAGGAAACGGCGGACAACCCCATCATGCTGAACCCTATCGGAGAATCAATAAGCTCCGCAAGCCGGGCAACCTCCTCACCCGCACCCGAAATAACAACACCGCCTCCGCAATATATATAGGGCTTCTCCGACTTGGAAATAATATCCGCAGCTCTTTGTATTGCCTTATCCGAGGGAGCCTTCGGCTTCTTAAGCTCGGTCGGCGGGGACGGAATATATTCGTAGGTCTGAAGCTGAATGTCCTTGGGTACATCAATAAGAACCGGACCGGGACGCCCGGATTTGGCAATCCAAAACGCTTCCCGTATAACATCCGCAAGCTCGCTTACATCCTTTACAATGTAGTTATGCTTTGTTATGGGCATGGTGATTCCTGTTGTGTCCACCTCCTGAAAGCTGTCCTTCCCAAAGAGCGGCAACGGTACATTACCCGTAATCGCAACCATAGGTGTAGAATCCAAATAAGCATTGGCTATACCCGTAACCAGATTGGTCGCTCCCGGTCCGGAGGTAGCTATAACAACCCCGACCTTTCCGGTAACCCTCGCATAACCGTCTGCTGCATGAGCGGCTCCCTGCTCGTGCGCCGTAATGATGTGATGAATTTTATCGCTCTGCTTATAAAGCTCATCATAAATGTTCAAAACAAACCCGCCGGGATAACCGAAAACGGTGTCACATCCCTGCTCTATCAAGGTTTCGATAATTATCTGTGCGCCCGGAATTTTCATCTCTTTTTACCTCCTTCTGATATTTTCATTAACGAAAATGTTTATAAAAAAATCCTACAGTGCAGTTTACTGTAGGATTCTGATTGATTTGAGTTATTCGGTTTGTCGGCTTACACGCCCACTCTCCGTTTTGCCTCATCCACAGTATAACTACTTAAAAACGCGCCGTCAATGATGTCTAGCTTAATCACAGATAGACCCACGACGACGTTAATTATTATAATTATAGCTGCGGTGAAAGTTAGCATTTCAGGTAACTCCAAATAAATATTTGTGTTATTATAACACGGCAAAAAACATTTGTCAAGAAAAATTTTTGTTCTTATTATAATTATAATACATTATAAGCTAGGCTGAGTGATAGTGTGCGCTATAAATGCGGGACCCCGTACATTTTTCAATCAATGGCACTCATCGGCATGCTCATGACTATGGCATACCGTTCCGGTTGATTTCAGCAGACCTTGATTATAAGCCTTTACACAATCCTCCGCATTGCCCGATGCTCCAACTATAACCTCAATATTGTGTTGATTAAAAATATCAACAGCTCCGCCTCCCATACCTCCCGAGATTATAACCTTAACCCCGAGATCATTTAAAAAGTTCGGTAAAAAGCCGGGACGGTGTCCGGGATTGGGAACGGATTTTTTACCCACTATTTCTCCCCGTTCCACCTCAAAAAGATTAAAGCTCTCACAATGTCCGAAGTGCTCGGTAACCTTGCCTTCGTTGCTCGCTACTGCAATTAACATATTTCCCTTGCTCCTTTTTTGTATAATTTCGTCCATAATTTCGGCTGCCTCGTATACAAGCCGCTCACACGGACGGGTATCATAATATTGCTTGGTTCTCTTGTCCGGTGTCGGTATGCTTTTTTCTTCCGATAAATCTAAAAGCTCACGGCATATTATCGTGCTGTTCTTTTCTTTAAATTTTTCCGCTATCTCCTGGATAAGCTCATAATGACGTTTTTTAACCTCGTCATCCTCGCTACCGGTATAGCCGTACTTAATTCCTGCAACCATAAACGCTCCGGTTAACGCTCCGCATACCTCTCTCAGCCTCCCCATTCCTCCGCCGAACGAGGAGGATAGCTTCAATGCGGTTTGTCTGTCCATTCCGGTCTCGTCGCAAAAAGCGACAAACACAGACTGAGCGCAGTTATATCCCTCTCTGAATAGTTCTGCTGCTTGTTCCGAATGCCTTGACATAGGTTTTCTCCTTGATTTAAATGTTTATTTCTTGTCCTGCACTGATATACTCCAGCCTGTCTCTGAGCTCTCCTCTTAGCAATTCATACCCCTTTTTCCCGGTACAATGACAGGTATAATGCTTTGTTCCGTTCTCCGCAAGAAAACGAGCGATTTTTTTTACGGTTGCATTTTCTTCGCACTTACCCGTCTTGCGGTCGGAAAGATGAAACCCGCCTATCACATAATCCGGGGCTATGCCGCCGTTGAGTTCTTTAAGCCTGTTTATTATATTTATTATGCCGTTATGGGCACATCCCGCAAACAAAGCGGTTTTATTTCCTTCGGTTATAACAAGGCTCTGCTCGTGAGAAAAATCGTCGTTATCACCTTCTTTATGCAGGTTTTTATTAAAGATAGGAAAACACTCCCTACCCTTAACTCCTGAGAAAACACGGATTCCTTGCTCTATCTCCTCATGTTCGGATGTAAAAACCATTCTCGGGTCTTTTCTGAGGCTCTTGTCAAGCCCGATATACCTGTTATCCGAATAAAAATTGTCAAACGCTTTCTCTTTTATATAAACCCTGCATTTTTGGTTCATATCCAGCAGCGGCTTGATCCCACCGCCATGGTCGTAATGCCCATGTGAGATAACACATATATCAGCCTGCGAGACATCTATCCCCAGCTTTTCTGCGTTTTTTATAAATAGACCGCTCTGCCCTGTGTCAAACAGGATTTTTCTGCCGCAGGCCTCTATAAAAAGGCTAAGACCGTGTTCGCTTCCGAACTCATCCGAAGCACCGGTGTTTTCCGACAATACCCAAGCTCTCATCCTTGCTATACCTCTTCTAAAAGACTTATTGTATTCTCAAACACCTTTTTGGCGGCTCTACCCGCTTCACAGTCGGTTTCGGCTATGGTTATGCCGGAATTGACTGCAGCAACCGCTTGCTCGTCATAAGGAATCGTTCCGGTAAACGGTATGCCGTTTTCTTCGCAAAACAGATAAATACGGTCAGTCATCTGCGCATTAATATCATGCTTGTTAACACAAACCGCTATGTTAATCCCAAACGGCAAAGCGGTCTGTACAATCCTTTCCATATCGCTTATTCCGGACACGGAGGGTTCCGCCACAATCAACGCAAGGTCAACACCGCTCAGCGAGGCTATAACCGGACAGCCTATTCCGGGCGAGCCGTCAATAATTGCAAGCTCAGCATCTTCCGACTCGTTAATTAGCTGTTTTTTAACCTCGCTGACCAGCTTGCCGCTGTTGCCGCTCCCTGTTTTTAATTTAGCCGAAGAAAAAACTCCGTTCTCTTTACTGAGCATTAGCTCTCCTGCGACATATGGATTCATTTTAACCGCACCCTGCGGGCACACAAGCTCACAAACACCGCAGCCCTCACAAGCCATGGATAAAACATTGTACTTACCGTTTGTCTTTTCTATTGCGTTAAAAGCACAGTATCGGGTGCAAAGGGAGCAGCCTGTGCATCTTACGCTGTCTATTTCAGCTTTGGGCAAGCCGTAGAAATCGGTTTTTTTAGGTTGTCTCCCGTGGCTTTTTATCAGATGTAGGTTAGGAGCGTCCACATCACAGTCGGCAAACGCCTTTGCCCCCGCGTAATGTATAAATGCACCCGATAGTGTAGTCTTTCCGGTGCCCCCCTTTCCGCTGATAATAAGAAGCTGCTTCATACGATAACCTCCTTCTTGACCGCCTCCAGTATATCACGGAAAATGGACTTGAATTTGCTGCTTGTCCGGACTGCTACCATAGAATCGGAAATAAGCCTTCCCAGCTCCCTGTCATAAAGTATTCTGCCTATTATTTTTATATTATTCTGCTTGCAGAAAAGCTCGGACGGATTCACTCCGCCTGTGCATTTGTTGAGCAAAGCTCCGCAGGGCTTACCCAGCATTTTTACAAGACTATATACCATTTCTAAATTGTGAGCTCCGAACACGGTCGACTCCGCAACCAAAAGGCAAAAATCAGCCTTGCTTATGCTCTCCTGCACGGTGCAAGCGGTGCCCGGAGGGCAATCGACAACCGTAAGCCGGCTGCGCTGATTGCTACCGCTCAATTCATCCAGCAGCCTTTTAATAACAGGAACACCGGAAGCCTCCCCAACATTCAAAAAGCCGCTTATTACCTCTACTCCGTCCGACCTGCCTTTTTCTAAATGTCCGATGGTCTTTTTTTTAGGAGAAACAGCACCATTGGGACATATAAGCATACAACCGCCGCAGGAATGGCAAATTTCCTCAAACAGCATCACCTTACCGGCTGTAAACGCCAGCGCATTGAAACGGCAGAAGTCAACACACCGGCGGCAGCCTGTACATAGGGAGCTGTTAAAGGATGGGATTCTTACATTCACAGAGTCCCGCATTACTTTTTCGGGCTTTAAAAAGAGATGTCCGTTGGGCTCCTCAACATCGCAGTCAATATAAACAGCGTTCTCTGCGGCTGCGGCAAGATTGACCGACAGCATGGTTTTGCCCGTCCCGCCCTTACCGCTCAGTACGGCAATTACAGCCGTTTTATCTCCCGCCATTGCCGTGAAAGCCCTTATGAATGTCGTTCAGCGGCTGAAGTCTGCCCTCCTTGAAGGCTTTAATATTCTCCTGTACCGAGCCGCTCTCGGTTCTGTACAGATTTATCTTTGCCGCAGTCAGAACATCAGCTGCGTTTTCTCCTAATCTTGGGGACAGGAGCGCTCCGGCTCCGCTGTCCGCTATGCTCTGCGCCGCCTTTATGCCCGCACCTCCCTGCGCTGTTGCCGCTCTGTTCTCCAAAAAATCATATTCACCGCTCTCGATGTCATATAGCATAAAAAAAGGCGCTCTTCCGAAGGAAATGCATATATCGGTGTTCTTGCTGTTATCGTTAACCGGAATTGCTATTGTCATTTTTGTTATCCTTCCTTAAAAATGATTGGGATTATTACGGCTCTTGCAGAGCAAGTTGAGCTCCTCTTTAATAAAACCGCTCCCATCATTTTATTTATTCTTCCCCGTTTCTTCCGTGTCTGCGGCAATTCCTTCCGCAGTATCTGCCCGCACCGTCGCATAATCTGTAATCCCCACCCTCAATAACAAGGCACCTGGAGTTGACCAGAACATCGGCAAGCTTTTTCCGAGCGTTATCATATATACCCTGCACGGTTGTGCGGGCAACATTCATCTGCTCTGCGCACTCCTCCTGGGTAAGCCCCTCAACATCAATGAGTCGTATTGACTCGTATTCGTCCACACTCATTACCACCGTTCCGTTTTCGCCGGTATAGTTAAGCGGAGCAAAGCTTTCATTCTCGGGCAGTCCGCAGACTATACGTCTTTTTCTCGGTCTGGGCATTTTTTCTCCTCTTTCATAAATGGTTGCGGCAAAAAGCCTAAGGGCGTCCCCTTTTACCTTTTGCCATATACCGTCAGCCTTTTAGGCATTCCTCGATGTCGGAGAGCCAGTCTTGCAGCTCCCTCTTTTGAGCAAGCAAATCCTCTCTGGAATAATCATTCGCAAGATATCCGACTCTGCGGCGTCCATAATATCCGTTTTGAGCATATCCATACAGACCTCTGCCCCTCGGATAAGCTCTGCCTCCGCAAACTCCCATTCCTCTTCCCGTAAACGAGCCTAACCCTCTCGGTCCGGTTCCGTCCATTCCGGGCATAATAACACCTCCTTTTAGTTTATGACATATGTCGTATATACATATCATAACACAGTTGATGACATATGTCAATATCTTTTCGGAAGATTTTATCCAATGTGATGGGTAAAGGATAACACAGTTAACATCACATTATTTTTTTGATGAATCTGACATGCAATACCAGCGTCCATAACAACGACACCGCAACAAATATTAAGATATACACACTCATACCCGAGTAAACAAACTTACCCATCCAGAAGGAGGGCAGAAACGAGGCAAGAAATTGAGTGTTCTTATCCATAAAGAAAGGCAGAGGCAGTCCTAACAGCATTAACGAGGATAGCTTCGCAAGAGCCATGCCCTCAACCTTGTTTGAAGAAACTGAAACAATGAGCATTGATACCGGCACTGACAGCAAGGCGCTCATCAGCGACAATATTATTATCTCCGGTAAAGAAAGACTGGTAATAGAAAACATCGCTGTAATAAAAATACCGTACAAAACGCTTATTGCGACCGGAACACCTAATCTTGAGACAAGATAGCCTCCTTTACCCAGCGGAGTAACTGCAAGATACACCGATAATCCGTTATCATGCTCTCCCAATATCACCATTGCGCTTACGAAAGAAAACATAAGAGGCGTCACGGTACTTAAGAAGGAATCAAACAGAACATAATATGGGCTTAAAAAAAACGACAACTCGTAATAATTTATTATAAAACGCTCCAGCTCGGGTATCCCAAACTTAAAGAGCAGACCTGCTATAACAGGTATAAAAAGCATGCCCGCAAGCATTATATCGTCCCAGGTCTCCCTAAGAAACTGTTCAAATGCTTTTTTTACTGCTTTTACTGCCATCATAATTAACACTTTTCCCTTCGATAATGAGCAAGATTTGTGCCGTTCTTGCATAACAAGATTAACTTCCCTCGAGAGTTAAAGGCACAAAACCGTTGCTTGGAATATTTTTTATAATTTTACACCGCCCAGCTCCAAAAACGCTTTTTTGACTGCTCTGTTACAGATAACCAATGCGCCCATATTCCACAGAATAAGAACAAGTATATAGATTATCGGGTTTTCCTGCCCGCCGTTTATAAGCCCTAATGCGGCGGCTCCGGGGTGAAGAAACATAAACCTACCAAAGCTAAAAAACAAGGATACAACAGGCAAAACACTCAAAATCAATAAATACGGAACAGTCTCAACCACGAACTGGTTAAGGCTGTTTATCTTAACGGCAATTATAATCCCAACCAATGAAAACAATACGGAGGATAGGGTAAGTCCGCATATTGTAAGGAAAATGTTTTGATTGTTTGCGGATATGGCTAAAATAGTCCCTACTAAGACACCTATAACACATAGAGATACTACTTTTGCCGCAATGTACTCCCGCACCGAAACGGGGGAGACCGCTATCGAATCCAGCACACGCTGACTTTTTTCCAGCAGTACAATAGCACCCATAAAAAACAGCCCCATTGCGGCAGGATCGGAATAAATCAACACAGCGGAAACGGTTTTTTTCCATTCCTGGGGTATAACACCTATCAAAAATATATAAAAAAGAGTAAACACGGTATATAAAAAATAAAACCCGTATTTATACTGGAATCGTATATCCGCATGAATCAGCTTATACAGTCTCACAGCAGCTCCCTCCCGGTTACCTCCATAAAAATGTCGCTGAGATTAGGCTCGCAGCTGTGAACGGTCAGCAATTCTCCGTTTTTTATCAGCAAGGATAGCTTTTTATCCTGTCCAGTATCCGATAAATCACATTCGGAGGAGCAAAAAGCACCGTTTTCCATATATGTATATATCATCCTCGTGGCGCCCTTACGCATAATGAGGTTTTTTGGGCTGTCCAACGCTCTTATCCTTCCGTCCGCAATAAAAGCTACCCTGTCGCAAAGCTCGGTCGCATCCTGCATATTGTGCGTTGTCAGGATAATGGTTTTCCCTCTCGCCTTTTGGTCGAGTATCATATTCTTCATGCTCCTTGCGTTAGCGGGGTCAAGCCCGCTTGTGGGTTCGTCTAAAAAGAGGATGTCCGGGTTGTGAAGCAATGCCTTTATAAAATTAAGACGGCTCTTCATGCCCTTTGAATAAGCGGATACCTTTTTTTCAGCATCATTATGCAGCCCAACTGCTTGTAGCAGCTTATCCGCATTAAGAAGCGGTTTCTTGTACAGCGAGCCGAAGAATTCTAAGTTCTGCTTTGCGGTTAGCTTATCATAGAGGCTGGAGAACTCAAAGTCAACTCCAATTTTCTCATAAAAATCATTGTTTCTGTCCTTAACCTCGGTGTCACCTACCCGAGCGCTTCCTTTATAATTTAATATCAAGCCGGTTAGTATTTTCTGCAAGGTGCTTTTACCCGCACCCGAGGGCCCGAGGAAGCCAAAAATCTCCCCCTTATCCACCGAGAAGGACATGTTTTCAATGAAGGGTCGGTCTGTGTAGCTAAATGCAATTTTTTTAACTTGTATCATCAGCTTAATCCCCCTGTATTATTTGCGTTGATACTCCGTGCAAAAGCACCCATATGGCTTGGTTGAAGCAATCATCGCCGATTTCTCTTTTATATTTCATGGATAAAAAAATCGCTCGAAGAGCTGCGCTATACACCTTGATTTTTTCTTCTTGCAGCGACTCCTTAGTAAAAAAAGAGAGCAGCTTTTCCATGCTGAAATCGTCCTGTCGGAGGTGCTCGATAAGCATATCATCCGACAATTTCCTCATCAACAGGTCAATTTCTCCTTCGGTGAGCAGCTCAATAAACCCGCTCCTGTCCACCTTTTTATAAATGTCGAATAGAAGCTCTGTCAGACCATATGCGCTAATACTGCCCTTTAATATTTCAGCCTTTTTCAGCAGCTCATCATGCAGCTCGCTTTGCCATTCGTTTATAACCTGCAGAAGCAGCTCCTCTTTGGAGCGATAAAACAGATAAAAGGTTCCTTTTGGAATCCCGGCGCGCTTAACGAGCTCGTCTACCGTTGTCTTTTTTACACCATATTTTTTTAAGCAATCACCGGCTTCTTTTTTTAGCTTATCGGTTATATACTGCCTTTCCTTCTCTGTATATGGCTTTGGCATTTTCCACCTCATATATTTGACTGTTTTTGTATTATTAGTCATTATATATGAATGAGAACTGCTTGTCAATATGTTTTCGTACTATTAATAAAAAAATCGGCTGCTTTAGAGCAACCGATTTATGATAGCTTATTCTATTTCTTCTTTATAACGGGTAGCCAGACCTCGCATTTGTAATCGGGGGAGTACTGATCCCCTTCCGGATAAACCTCTATATCCGGAAGGTTTGCATACTCGTAGCCCGAGGAAGGAAGCCACTCGGACACAATCCGTCTTTGCAAATCCTGTAACGCTGTAGGCATTGCACCGATACACTCGAACACAGCCCATGTGCAGGCGGGTATGGTGTACTCGGTTACTCCTGTCAGGTCGTTTGGAATCTCTTTATCGGACGTAACCGCAATATAGTAGTCAAAATCCTTTCCGTTCATACAGGTACTTACGCCAAGTACACCGTAAGGCGGTTTATCCATCAGCCCGCACAGCTTTGGAATTATACCACTCTTTATGGTCTCCTGCCAGAACAAGGGCACCTTCTCAAAGCTCTCCTCGATTATCATCGGGAACCGCTTGCTAACCCCGACGATTCTGAATTGCTCCTTCTGCTCAATACGATAATTCATTTGCGCATCTCCTTTAATTGATATTTTGAAGCTGATGCGCGGATAGGTCTTTAGCGTAACTCCGAGAGTCTTTGCGTTTTTTGGGGAAACACCGTGCACGCTCTGAAAGGCCCGGTTAAACGCCGTCGGGGATTCATATCCGTATTTCAGAGCAATGTCAATTACCTTGCTTCCTCCTTGCAAATCAAACGCCGCAGCGGTCATTCTTCTGCGCCGTATATATTCGGACAACGGAATGCCCGATAGGTAAGAAAACATTCGTTGAAAATGAAAGGTTGAGCAGCAGGCAATCCTTGCCGCTTCCTCAAAATTGATCTCTCCCGCCAAATTGTCCTCGATGTACCGAACCGCTCCGTTAAGCCGGTCTAACCATTCCACACAGCAACCTCCGCTTCAATTAAAGTATAACGACTGCGACATATCTCTTCCTCTCTTTCGGTGCCTAAAACAGAGAGGTTGGATATTTTTAATTATATCATTGTTTTGTTAATAAAACAATATTAAAATGAGCTCTGCTCGACGCAGAGCCCATCGTGAGCTTGTGTGCTCTTAGCCTATAAACATCTGGGTCCAGTAATGACCGCTGCTGTAATATCCAACACCGATTTGAGTATAACCGGCGTTGAGTATATTCGCTCTGTGTCCGCTGGAATTCATCCATCCGTTAACAACCGCCTGCGGGCTTGTATATCCCTTGGCTATATTTTCGCCCGCTGTTCTGTAAGAAATCCCAAAGGCGGAAATCATATTAAAGGGAGAGCCATAGGTCGGGCTTGTATGGGAGAAATACCTTTTGTCATGCATATCCTGAGACTTGAAGCGGGCAACCCTGGATAACTCCCAGTTTGGTTTCAGCCTGCTGAGTCCGTTTTTAACCCTGATATCGTTTACAAGATTTATAACCTGATCCTCATATGCGGAAACATAAACATTAGGAAGCGGAACGGTTATAATCTGGTCGGGATATATAAGGTCGGGGTTTGGTATCTGTGGATTTGCGTTGATAACCTCGTCCAGTCCGACCTCGTACTTTCTGGATATCTTCCACAGAGAGTCGCCCGGAACTACTTTATAATTTGTGCTTGCAGCACTTGCCGTGGTCGCAAAAAGAGTAAATACAATCAGCAAGGCGGTTACAAGACCAAAAAATCTTTTTTTCATATTTTTTGCATTTTCCTTTCGTTTTTTGCGTTTTACGCCGTTTATATTATATGTAAAAACATAAAAAAGAGCGGGTTATATATTCATTAGTTTTTTCCAATAAAAAATCACTTTATATTCAAGCGAAAACGCTTCTGGTATTTTTTATTAATCGCTTTCACTTATTTTTTCATGTTATTTTTTACTATTTACATTAAATAGCGAATATGCTATACTGTAAAGTGCGAAAATAAACAATGCTATTTTTAGGAGACAGGGTATGAAAAAGCATATAGCCGTTCTCTTCGGGGGAGTGTCCTCAGAGCATGAGATTTCCTGCATTTCGGCAGCCTGTGTTATTGACAATATAGATAAAGACAGATTTTTGGTATCAAAAATCGGCATAACAAAAAACGGCATATGGTTTCTTTTTGAAGGTGACACGGACAGCATTCGTTCTCTCAAATGGTCAGAGCAAACCGACAGGCTGCGTCCCGCAGTAATATCTCCCTGTACGGTTCATCACGGATTAATGGTTCTGGATAAGCAGGCAAAAAAATACGAAACAATTTATGTGGATGTGGTTTTTCCGGTTCTGCACGGAAGAAACGGCGAGGACGGCACTATGCAGGGATTGCTCCGTATAGCCGGCGTTCCGGCGGTAGGCTGCGGCACCTATTCTTCCGCTGTTTGCATGGATAAAATCAGCACGAAAATACTTTGCGAACGGGAAAACATAAAAACAGCTCCTTTTGTTTATGCAAGGAAAACACCCGACCTTGACATCAACGCAGTCGTTTGCGAGGTTGAGGAGCGGCTGTCCTATCCTGTTTTTATCAAGCCCGCCAACACCGGCTCGTCCATAGGAATCTCAAAAGCAGCAGACCGTGCCTCTTTGATAAGCGGTATGGTTGCGGCAATGGAGCAGGACAGCAAGATACTCATCGAAAAAGCTATTAAGGGCAGGGAAATAGAGGTTGCTGTGCTTGGAAATAATAATCCCATTGTTTCGGAATGCGGTGAAATAAACCCAAACAGCGAGTTCTATGATTACAATACAAAATACATAACCGATACCGCAGAGTACTTTATACCCGCCGCAATAAGCGACGAGCAAAGCCGAAGAATCCAAAAAACCGCATTAAAGGTATATAAGACGCTTGATTGCAGAGGATTAGCCAGGGTAGACTTCTTTGCCTGTGAGGACGGAAGCTTTTACTTTAACGAGATAAACACCATTCCGGGCTTTACTCCGATAAGCATGTATTCCCGTCTCATGGAAAAGGCAGGTTTTGCTTTTCCGGCACTGATTGAAAGGCTTATCGAGCTTGCGTCGGAGGAATAAAGCGGTATGTTTTCCCTTCCGGCAGGGAAAGGTACTTAATTCAATAAATCCAAGTCGGAGAAACGGTTCATCTTATGCAGAAAAAACCGATAGGAATCTTTGATTCCGGTTTAGGCGGACTTACCGCCATAAGCGAGATAAAAAAGCATATGCCCTTTGAGGATTATATATATTTCGGCGATACCGCACGTATCCCCTACGGAACCCGTTCGTTGGAGGTAATAAGGAAGTATTCTATGCAGGACTGCCGATTTTTGGTCTCAAAAGGTGTCAAGGCAATTCTTGTTGCCTGCGGAACGGTCAGCTCCAATGCACTTGAGCTGTTAAAGCATAGCTTTAGCCTACCCATAATCGGAGTGGTGGATAGTGCGGCGGTAAAAGCGGCAGAGCTTGCGGAATCGGGAAATGGCATTATCGCCGTTTTAGGCACTCACGCCACT
>CAZGJQ010000048.1:0-14433 GCA_964525815.1 uncultured Oscillospiraceae bacterium | reverse complement strand
CACTCAACGTGTCCCGTTCGGGGGAACAGGTCGAACGGGGTGGCTTCCTCAGGGCGGTAGCCCTGATATGCGAACAGGGAGGTGTCCCGTGCAAGGGTAGCGGGGTTGCAGGAGATGTAGACTATTCGTTTTGGTCGGGCAGAAGCTATGTCGGTTATCAGGTCGGGGTTCAAGCCCTTGCGGGGTGGGTCTACAACAATAACCGAAGGGTCTCCCAAATGCTTACGGCATTCGGTTATTCCGATTTTTGCGTCCCCGCATACAAAAAGGGTGTTGTCCTCGCTTCTGCTGTTTCTGACAGAATTGTTTTTTGCGTTTTTAACCGCTTCTTCCACAATTTCCACACCGCAGAGAGGGTTTTCATTTTCTGCGATGCAAAGACCCACCGAACCCGTACCGCAGTACAAGTCAAGCAAAATGTCCGCCTTTTCAAGTGCGGCATATTCCGCTGCTTTTTCATAGAGCTTTTCTGCCGCTCTGTTGTTCACCTGAAAAAAAGAGTTAGGTGACAGCTCAAAACTTCTCCCGCACAGAATATCGGTTATATACGACTGACCGCTTATCAGGATATTTTTATCTCCTAAAATGACATTGCTCTTTTTCTTGTTTATATTTACAAAAAAGCTCCTTATCTGCGGGAAGTCTGCCTGTATCAGTTGGGCAATCCGCTTTCCGTCGGGAATATTGTCCCCGTTGACAACAACGCAGACACTTATTTCGTCCGTTATTGTTTTTCGTATATAAATATGCCTGAGCAGTCCCTTTCCGCTTTGCTCGTTGTATGCGGAAAGGCCTTTTTCCGTAAAAATATAAATCAGTCTGCTTGCTATACCGGAAAAAACATCATCCTGTAGCAGGCAGCATTCATGCGCGATAACCCGATGGGAATGACGGGCATAAAAGCCGAAGGTCAAAGAGCCGCACTCGTTTTCGGTTATAGGATACTGCACCTTGTTTCGGTAATGCGTATTGTTTACTGATATGAGCGGATTGACCTTAACATCAATCCCCGCAATACGCAGAAAGGCGTTGCGAACCATGCTCTCCTTTAGCTCTTTCTCCTTCTCATAGGTTATGTGACGGAATGAGCAGCCCCCGCATTTATTAAATACAGCGCAATCCGGTTCTATGCGGTATGGAGAGGGGGCGATTAGTTTCTCCAGCCGAGCCACAAGGTAGCCCTTGCTTTCCTTTATTACCTTAGCCTCGCAAACGTCGCCCGGTGCGGTCAACGGTACAAAGACGACCCTGCCGTCTTCAGTTCGCCCTACTCCGTTTCCGTCAGGGTTCAAATCGGTTATATTAACTCTTATAACGGTATTTTTTTTATTCATTTGTGTTCCCTGTCATATAATATTATGTTATAATACATTATTCCTAAAAAGTCAACAAAAGGAAGTGAAAAAGTGAAAAACAGAGCTTTTTTAGCGGGATTATTGGTATTATTACTGATTTTCACCGCCTGCGGGACAAGCACGGACGGTATCGGCACAAGCAGCTACGCATCCGAGGACGCTTCGTTATATGACAGCTTTTTTATTAGCTCGGATGTTGAGGAAGGCTCGGAGGATACGCAGTTTGAGGATATGCTCGCCCTCTATTTTTTGGATGTGGGGCAGGGGGATTGTATTCTGATTGAAACTCCGGACGAGGAGTTTGTGCTTATTGACAGCGGCACTCTTTACTCCAAGGATATTGTACTGGACTTTTTGACCGTTAGGGGCGTGTCCGAGATAGAATATGTTTTTTTCACACATCCACATGCTGACCATATTGGTGCGGCGGATGAGATACTGAACAGCTTTATGGTAGGAACCGTTTATATGCCCAATGCGGTTACTACAACACAGGTATACGGAAGATTGATGGACGCTCTTGAGGAAAACGAGGAGGTTAAGGTTATAGAGGCAATGGCGGGACAGGTTATAGAGCTTGAGCAAATTGTTATTGAGGTATTATCTCCAATGAGAGAAAAATACTCCGGGCTTAACCTTTACAGCATTGTGCTTATGCTTACATACGGCGAACGCAGCTTTTTGTTTACCGGAGATGCGGAGGTGCCGAACGAGGAGGATATGCTTCCGTCCGGTATCAATCTTTCTGCGGATGTATTAAAGGTCGGGCATCACGGTTCGGTGAGCTCGACCTCAAAGGAGTTTCTGGCGGCGGTGAATCCTCTGTTCGCAATCATATGCTGCGGGGAGGGTAACCGTTATGGACACCCGCATGAAGAAACATTGCAAAAGCTTGAGGGTATTACAACCTATCGTACCGATACAAACGGCACAATCACTGTTTTTTGTGACGGAAGCGAGCTTTTTGTAGTCCCTTCAAGGCAATAGGCTCCTTCGGTCTTATCATCCCGTAGGGAACCTTGCGGGTAAGCCTATTTATTATCGGAGTCAGAAGGTTCATAGTAAGAACCGCTATGTAAGCACCCTCAAAGTGGGAAAACGAGTAGCGGATTACAATGGTAAGAATTCCGCAGCCGACACCGAAAATAATTCGACCCTTAGAGTGGCTGGGAACCGTGGAGTAGTCGTTGCAGGCAAAGATAGCCAGCAGCACAACCCCTCCCGCCATAAGCTCGGTTAAAACAAAGTAAATGGTCTCGCCGTCCCCCTTGGGGAAAAGAAAAGCAAGAAGAAACACCGTTATCGCAAAGGAAAGAGTTCCCTTTATGTCGATAACCCTTCTGTAGGTCAGATAGATGGCTCCCAAAAGCAGCATGAGTATTGCGATTTCGCCCATATTGCCGGAGGAGTTTCCGAAGAAAAGGTCGGATACACCCTCCTCATAGACATGCCCTCTGCCCAGCATCTGCAGTGGTGAGAGCACTCTGTAGCTGTCCACAATACGGCTGTTCAGCTCTGCCGAAAAATGACCGAAATAGGCAAAAGGTCTTGAGAAAACGGAGGTTAGCGACGGGAGCAAAATATTTATGAGCGCTACCGAGAGCACCGCCGGATTAAATATGTTTTTTCCCAAACCGCCGAACACCTGCTTTGCTAAAACAACCGCAAAAAATGCCGCAAAAACGGTAAGATATAGCGGAATGGTTACCGGCAGCATAAAGGTAATAAGTAAACCGGTAATAACCGAGGAAAGGTCGGTCGAATGCTTTAAGGCAGAGGTAAAGCTGCGCTTCTGCAGCAGATAACGGGAGGAAAACTCAAAAATAATGCAGCAGCCAACGGTAAGAGCTGCGATGGTAAGCACCCTTGCTCCGAACACAAAAACGCTCCATACAAGCACCGGTGAAAGAGCGATAAGAATATCGGTTACTATCGTTCTGTATGTTTTCTCGGTATGGATGAACGGAGCGTTTTTCATGGGTAGCTGTTTTGATTCAAATAAGGAGAATCATTAACCTTTCGTTTTTTTGTTGTGCATTTTAGGATTGAACGAATTCCTCTATAATATCGTCGGTGTTGTCTTTTATTCTGACGGGGCGGCGCTTAGTGGGTGCGGTATTTTTTGAGTTTTCGGTCTTTTTTGCGGCTCTTATTATATCTAATAACTGAACACCGGTAGGGCAGATATATTCGCAGCAGCCGCACTCAATACAGGCATTAATTCCATAAAGCGAGCCTTTTCCTTTTTTGGGATGTTCGGCAGATATTGCATAATCGATAGGGGATAGGTGCATGGGGCATACCGAAATACACCGTCCGCATCGTATGCAGTCTCCCCGGTAGCTGTCCGCCCATCTTAAAAACAAGAGCTGGTTGGTATAGGCGGTAACAACCCCTCCCGGTGAATCCATGCTTTCCCCGTCCATAACGCCGCCCTTGACCACGAACTTGTATTTATGCGAGATACCGCCGCACTCCTGTATCAGGTTTTTTATCGGTGTTCCGATAGGTACGATTAGGTTGGAGGGGAGGGAAATGCTCTCTCCGCTGACGGTCAGCGTCTTGCTGACCTGAGGAATTCCGCTTACAAAGGAGCTGTAGGTCTGAATTATCGCCTCCGCTCCTAACAGGATATATCCGATGTCGGATGCTCCTTTTTCATGCGGAATCTCCTTGCCGTAAACTGCGCTGATAACCGTTTTTTCGTTTACGGGATATTTTTGCTGTATATAGGCGCTGACAAACATTTCCGGATCGTTGATGTGCTTTTCCAGACTGCTGATTAGGCTTCTTTTTTTGCCCTCTATAACAAACACGCATTTCTTTACGCCTAAAGCATGCATAAGTATTTTTGCGCCGCCTATAAGCTCCTTGGGCTTCTCGGAAATCAGTCTGTACAGGGATGTACCGTAGCTGTCATGCTCGCAGCAGTTTATGATTATTCTTTTAAGCGGTACGGAATTCAAGAGCAGCTTTTTGAATAACGGCTCGCCGTCCGAGCCGTCAATAATGGCAAAATCTCTTATGAGAATGCATATCTCCTGATAAGAAAGCTCACCCAGCGGCTTACTGATACCCTTTAAGCTTTTGCAGGGTTTGTTGCTCTTGTCGCTCTCAACGGCAAGATACCTTCTTCTGCCTTCTCTTGCGACCCCCTTGACAACACCTGACACGCTTGAATAAACGGGTATGTCCTCCCTGCGTGCCACAAGCTCTCCCATGCCTACCTTGTCTCCGGTTGAAACGACGGGCACAATCGACCTGTCAAGCGGGATATAAATCATATCCGGAGGGGCTATTGCACGGAGCGGGCTGCTCTTGCTGTATTTTTTATTTTCGGGCGTTATTCCACCAAAAAAGGTTAATGGCAAGGTTAGCCTCCGTTCCGCATTTATCCGGAATATAAATACCGATTTTATTATTTAAATTTTATTATATCACATAAAGAATTTTTTTCAAGTAAATTTTTATATTGAAAGTTTTGTCGTTTTATTGTACAATAAAGCGTAAGGGGGATTTTTATGGAGCTTAGGGATAAGTTTGAGATAAAAGTGTTTATTCTGTTCTTGCTTAATAACCTGGAGGAGCCGCTTGAATTCTCGACAGTGAACGATATTGTCATTCAGGACGGTTTTGTTAATTATTTTGATTTTTCCATATGCTTTGCGGAGCTTCTGGAGGCCGGACAGATTACCGAGACAGGCAGCGAAAAACCGCTTTATGCCATATCCGAGGCGGGAAGAACATCAATAGAGAGCTATGAGAGCACGCTGTACAATACCGTACGGGAAAAGGCGTTGCGCTCCGCTCTGAGACTGCTTGCATTTAACCGAAGCGGTAACAAGATAACCAGCAGGATTACCGAATGCAGGGGGGGATACATGCTCAGGTGCGAAATAGCGGATAATCAGCGGGTTTTGTTTTCCAGTGAGGTTTTTTTAACCGAGAAGCATTATGCCGAGAAGCTTAAGGTGAATTTTGACGAAAGAGCTGAAATCGTTTACAAGGGCGCTCTTGCTCTGCTGTCGGGGGATGTGAATTTTATCTTTGACGAATAAAAAAAAGGCAGGTCTGATAACCGAATTACTGGAAGGGAAGTACCCACAGGCGGTCTGCGGTCTCGAGGCGGAGAGAGACCCCTTTAAGCTGCTGGTAATGGCGATTCTCTCGGCGCAAACCACCGATAAAATCGTAAACAAGGTGGCAAAAACGCTTTTTCTGCGTTTTCCCACCCCCGAATCCATAGCATACAGCGAACCCGGGGAGCTGGAGGAGGAAATACGCACAATAGGGCTGTACAACAGCAAGGCGAGGAACCTTCGGCTTGCCTGCATACGGCTGGTGGAGGTTTACGACGGCGTTCTGCCCTCCGAAATGAAGGAGCTGCTCACCCTTGCCGGGGTGGGGAGGAAGGTCGCCAACCTTATTAGAGGGGATTTGTTTTCCCTCGGCGGTATTGTTGCGGACACCCACTGCATACGCATTTCCAACCGGCTCGGCTTCGTGGACAGCAAGAATCCGCTCATTGTTGAGCGGACAATGGATGCCTTGATTCCGAGAGATAAGCAAAGCGATTTCTGCCACAGGATAGTTATATTCGGCAGAGAGGTATGCAACGCAAAAAAGCCGCTTTGCGGGGATTGCTTAATGAGAGTGTATTGCAAATATAATGCAAAAGGAGAATTAAAAGAATAAGTAATATGAAGCTCGAATTATCTGCGACGAATTAAAGATGTGAATATTAGTAATACACAGGGGGTTATAATTGGATATAATCGATTTCACTACAATAACTGCATGCGGAGAGTGTTGCGTTGGGTGTAAGAAAAAGAACGAAGGATTATGCGAGGGATGTATAGAAACAGACGGTAACTGAAAAGAATGGACACAGTCAAAGGGCTGTCCGATTCATAAATGTGCAAGAAAACACAATGTGCAGTTTTGCGATTTATGTACGGAGTTTCCCTGTAAATGGCTTATTGAAAAGGTTACATGGAATCCCGAGGTAGTTAAGCAATTAACCGTTCTTGCTGATATTTATAAAGAGCAAAATAGGTAAATTACATATGATGCGTAGGATTATGAATATAACAAAAACATGGACAGTGATTTTTCACAGTCCATACTTTTTAATGTTATAAGCTCCGCAGCTTACTCATACACCAGGTTAGGCTGTATTTTTAGAAGCTCGGGCAGCCTTTTTTCTATGTCCTGCGGAGTTAAAGCGTATTCACGCAGCCTTTCCTCGTCCTTTTCCTCGTATTTATTCGGCATGCGGAAGTAATTGAGCCGCCATAGCGGCATTTCGGGCAGGGAGGACAGAAGCAGGAGCAGTCCGTCGGCGGTAAGCCCCGGGTAAAGGGTGGTTCTGACCTCATAGGATACCCCGTTTTCCGCAAGGATCTCGGCTGTTTCGGCGGCGCTCATAAAGCCGTCCCCCTCACAGACAGAGGGATAGTCGAAAAGAGTTGATTTTATGTCCAGCGCCGCATAGTCTAAAAGCTTGTCTGTGCAGAGAGCCTTTACCCTGTCGGGCAGCTGACCGTTTGTATCCAGCTTAACCCTGTAGCCGAGCTTTTTCAGCTCGGCTATAAATTCCTTCAGGTCTTTTTGCATGGTTGGTTCTCCGCCGCTGATAACAACGCCGTCCAGCAAGCCTCTGCGCTTGTTAAGGAACTCCCATATGCTTTGGTCGTCAAGGCTCTTCCCGAAGGGATATATCAGCTCACGGTTATGGCAATAAAAACAATTGAGGTTGCACCCCCGGCAGAACAAAACACAGCTCAGCACGCCGGGGAAATCAACGGTGCTTGTTTTTTGGATGCCTCCGATAATCATTTGCAGAGCTCCGTCTGTTTTATGACATATTTCCGCCTGTCGCTGTATTCCTCCCGCTTGCCCTTGTTGAAGTTCTGAACCGGTCTGAGGTAGCCCACAACCCGACTCCATACCTCGGTATCATTTCCGCACTGCGGGCACTTATATTGCTCTCCGTTAATGTAGCCGTGGTCGTTGCAGACCGAAAAGGTGGGGGTTAGCGAAAGATAGGGCAGACTGTAGTTCTCAAAAGCCTTTTTGATAAGCTGCTTTGCGATTTCCACGTCCTTTATGCGCTCTCCGAGATAAAGGTGCAGAACCGTGCCGCCTGTGTATTTGCATTGCAGCTCGTCCTGAAGGTCAAGCGTCTCGAATATATCATCCGTGAAGCCGACCGGAAGCTGCGAGGAGTTTGTGTAATACGGAATCTCATCGCCTGCGGTGATAATATCCCGATATTTTTCCTTGTCCAGCCTTGCAAGGCTGTAGCTTGTTCCCTCGGCCGGTGTTGCCTCAAGGTTGTAGACATGACCCGTTTCATCCTGGAACCCGGATATAACATCCCGCATAAAATCGAGTATATCGCAGGAGAACTTTTGTCCCTCCGAGGTGGTTATATCCCTTCCGAGGAAGTTAAGGCAGGACTCGTTCATACCTATTATTCCTATTGTGTTAAAATGATTATACCAGTATTCTCCCGTCCGCTCCCTTACATTCTGGAGGTAGTGTCCGGAATAGGGATACATCCCCTTTTCGGTTTGTGCTTCAATGGTTTTTCGCTTGATTTCAAGACTGCTCTTAGCTATCTCCATAAGCCTTTTCAGACGCTTCTTGAAGTCCTCCTCGCTCTTGGCAAGATAGCCTATGCGGGGCATATTTATGGTTACAACGCCTATGGAGCCGGTAAGCGGGTTTGAGCCGAACAGCCCGCCCCCTCTCTTGCGGAGCTCCCCGGTGTTGAGCCTTAGGCGGCAGCACATGGAGAGCGCATCCTCGGGAGAAAGGTCGCTGCTGACATAGTTGGAGAAGTAGGGGATTCCGTACTTGCAGGAAATCTCCATAAACTTGTTCGCAACCGGGCTGTCCCAGTCAAAGTCCTTTGTGATATTAATGGTGGGAATGGGGAAGGTAAATACCCGACCTTTTTTGTCACCCTCCATCATCACCTCGCAGAAGGCAAGGTTGAACATATCCATCTCCGCCTGAAAATCGCCGTAGGTCTCCTTCTGCGGCTTGCCGCCTACGATAACAGGCTCGTCCTTGAGCATTCGAGGCGGTTTTATGTCGAACGTGAGGTTGGAAAAGGGGCATTGAAAGCCCACCCTTGTCGGTACATTAAGGTTGAAGATAAACTCCTGAATAGCCTGCTTTACGGTTTTATAATCCAGATTGTCGTATCTTACAAAGGGGGCGCAATAGGTATCAAAGCTGCTCCATGCCTGCGCTCCCGCGGTTTCTCCCTGTGTGGTAAAGGTTGAATTGAGAACCTGCCCGAGGAAGCTGCGAAGATGCTTTGCCGGGCTGGATTCCACCTTTCCCGGTACGCCGCCGAAGCCGTTTAAAAGTATCTGCTTAAGATCCCAGCCCGCACAATACGGACCGAAAAATCCCAGGTCATGCAGGTGCAGGTCTCCGGAGATATGAGAGTTCCTAATATCGTCCGGATAAACCTCATGCAGCCAGTACTGCTTTGTAAAGGTCTCCCGAATATAGTTGTTCATTCCGTTTATGGATTTTTGGGCGTTGGCGTTTTCCTGTATACGCCAGTCGTTGTCTCCGAGGTAATTCTTGAACATGTCAATGGTAGCGCCGATTAGGGCGTTTGCTTGCCTTGCTCCGTGCCTCTTTTCTCTGTAAAGAATGTATGCCTTGGCTGTTTTTGCATGTCCGTTCTCAATCAGAACCTTCTCTACCAGGTCCTGCACCGCCTCAACATCCACTATCTGGTCGTGGTACATGCTTTCGGCGAGCTTTACGACCTGCTCGGAGAGCTCCTCCGACTTTGTCCAGTCGTCTCCGCCCACGGCCTTTGCCGCCTTGAATATCGCTCTGGTTATTTTTTCCGGGTAAAAAGGCACTAAGCTGCCGTCCCGTTTCCTAATCGTTGTAATCATTTGTTTGTCCCTCTCTGATGCCGGTGGTATATTCTCCCTTTTGGGGAGTGTTGTGATTATACTATATATTGTGTTGCATTGCAACACTTATTCGATATATTGTTGCACAAAAGATGTAAACAATATATTAACAAAGCCCTGAAAGACACTTGTTATCAATGTCGAAAAGAAAAAAAGACTGTAAAAACAAGCCTTTTGTTTCGTTATTATACACAAAAATCACTTATTTAGGTATGTGAATTCACGATCGATCTCCACCACAGCATATAGTGTATCATCATACCTGCTGATAAGCTTGGCAGCCTCCGATTTAAGGCTTGCTTCGCTTCTTTTTATATCGTATGGTACGACCATATCAAAGATAACGTTGGTATGGGTGCGTCCCTGTACCATGCGGAAGTCGTGCAGGGTAATTCTGTCGTCTATGCGTCGTATCAGCTCCTCGACAACAGCCTTTGTGGTCAGCGTCTTTTCGTCTGCGACGGACACAGGGTCCATATGAATTACCGCCTGACATGCGGTTTTGTCCCGCAGCTCCTTTTCTATATTATCGATTAGGTCGTGTATGGTAATCATATCCGAATCCTCCGGAACCTCGGCATGCAGGGAAATCATACGTCTGCCCGGTCCGTAGTCATGCACAATCAGGTCGTGCAGCCCGATTATTTCTGGATTGGACAGCACTATTTGCTCTATTTGATTTACAAGAAACGGCTCGGGAGGCTGTCCGAGCAGCGGGCTTACCGTATCCCGCACCGATTTAAATCCGGTATATATAATCAACAGAGCAACCAGCAGACCGAACCAGCCGTCGGTATTTATACCGACTGTGTGGGTGAATATAACGGAGAGCAATACCGCAGTGGTGGCAATGCTGTCACAGAGGCTGTCCCGTGCCGCCGCCCTTATTGCCTCGGAGCGGAGCCTTTTACCTAATTTCCGGTTATAAAAGGTCATGTAGAGCTTTATACCGACGGAGGCGGAGAGTATAACAAGGGTGATCACGGAAAGCCGAACAGGTTCAGGGGTTATAATTTTTTGCACCGACGATTTTAGCAGCTCCACTCCGACCAGCATTATTATCAGCGAAACGATAAGCCCCGAGATATATTCTATTCTTCCGTGCCCGTACGGATGCTCTGAGTCCGGCTTTTGCCCCGCAAGCTTAAAGCCCACCGCGGTTACCACCGAGCTTCCCGCATCCGAGAGGTTGTTGAAGGCGTCGGCGGTTGCGGCAATAGAGCCGCTTATTATTCCCGCAAACAGCTTTGCGGCAAATAAAACAAGATTGAAGAATATACCGACAATCCCGCACAAAATCCCATATTTTTGCCTTACCGTATTATCGCTATGGTTAGTATAATCCTTTATAAAAAGCCTTGCCAACAGCGTTATCAAAAGAATCACCTTCCGTTTTTATTAAGAATGCGGAAAACTAAATGCAGGGCATTACCGCACCGCCGCAGACCGGAATGTATGCCCCGGTTATAAAGCTTGCCAATTCACTCGCCAAAAACGCCACGGCGTTAGCAATCTCCTTGTCGGTTCCCCTGCGTTTCAAAGGAACCTTTTCACAGTAATCCCTGCTGTATTCGGTTCCCGCAGCCCTGTCTCTCTCGCTGACGGTCCAGCCGGGCGCAACCTGATTCACCGTAATATTATGCCCGCCTATTTCCTTTGCCAGCACCCTCAGCACTCCGTCCATACCTCTTTTACCCGAAACATAGGCGGACTGGGTGGGGTAGTTTGTCATTGCGCACTCGGTGTTGATTCCGATAAAACGCCCGGATTTTTTCTCTATCATAAAAGGAATAAATGCCTTTGCCATATAAACATTCTGCATTACGCAGGACTTAAACTGACTTTCATAGTCCTCCGCAGACTGCTCGAGCACCGTTGTCCAGCTATATTGTATGACAGCGTTGTTCACCACGATGTCGGGAAGAGAAAAGCTTTTTTTAAGCAGCTCCTTCATCCTTATAATATCACCGAAAGCTGTTATATCCGCCTGAACACAAAACGCTTTTCTGCCCAAAGCCGTAATTTTATTCTGCAGCTCCTCCGCTTTTTCCTTGTTGCGGTGGTAATGTATTACTATATCCGCTCCGCATTCCGCAAGGGTTTGCGCCATAACCCGTCCAAGCTGTCCGGTTGCTCCCGTTATAAGAGCCGTCTTACCCGATAAATCGATCTTCATCCTATTTTCCCCTTTTCATTCTATTTATAAAGGTTCTTCAGATTCATATCGCTGATAATATATATAACATAGTCAACCTGCAGCTCGGTAAATAAGGCTCTGTCGAAGGAAAAGTCCCACATGGCACGAAGGGTGGTGGTTGCGCACCGCTCGGCGATAAAATCAAACATCATTATTGAATAGGAGTCCCTAATTATTATGACATCGGGCTTTCCTGCACCGTCGGGGTTTATAAAGGTATGCTCCTTGGTTGGCTCGTCGTCAATCAATATGGACTCGTTGTTTTTATGCTTCGGTATGCTTACCGGCGTTTCGAATTTAATATCCGCAAAGGTGGTCATTTCATACAACAAAGTCTCGTCCATGGCCAAGTCTGTATATAAGTCGCCGACCTGTCTTTTTTGATTGGAAAAGCCAAAGTCCTCAATCGGACGTGGCTTGCTTGACGGGAAGCTGTCCGATATATAGCTAAAAAGCTCGGTATATGCAAAAAAGGCCGCATACTCGGTCCAGTGGCTGTCGGTGCGGTGAAAGATAAAAAATTCATCCTCCTTGTGCTGCTCCAAAACAGGCTGCATATCTATAACAACCGCTCCCGCCTGCCGCAGCAGCTCGGCGGTCTGAGAGTGCAGGGATTGCATGTCGGGCTGTGCAGGAAGGTCATCCGGCATATATTCGCTATATATCTCGTTAGGGTTTGGAACAAGGATATATATAGGCTTTGCGCCGAGATTGTCCTCCAGCCAGCCTACCCGTTCCGCAATGCGTTGTCTTACATATTCCTCTTCATCCCTGCTCAGCACATCATTACGATAATAGTTGTCGCCGGTTGCGCTGAAAAACAGACGAAAGTCCTTGCCTATCCATACCCAGTCCGAAATGCCGGGGTCGTCGGTACGGTAATAGGCGATTTGCTCCACCGGCTCGCTCAGCGCCTTGCCTTCGGTCTTTGCGTATATATTAACCTGCATCGGGCTGTTCTGTCTGCTGACCGGAATCTCAAGGATAAAGCTGCCGTAATGCGATTCGGAGGTATGTATAAACCTGCCGTCGCTTTCGATATAGACGACGGCTCCTTCCTCGCAGGTTCCCGAAAAAACAGCTCTTCCGTCCGCAACCGTGCGGTATTCCGTTATCTCGGGGGTTTCGGTTTCTTCGGCATAGTCGCTTCCGGTCATCGAGGTGAGGTCAACGGAGAGCTCCTGCCTTTCCGAGACATTGTTAACCGAATCAAACGAGCAGGATACGGTAAGGAGCAGTATTGAAATGAGCAGCAGATAAAAAACAACAAGCCTTTTCATGACAGCCTTTCGCAGAGCATCATATATTTATGTATTCCCAAGTATATCATACCGGTGCTCTGTTTTCAACGATTAAAGTATAATTAAATCAACATGGATAACTAATTTTTGTATTCATAATTACAAGCAGAAAAAAAACAGCAAAAATTGTCTGTTTTTGTATTCATAGATATTTTTTTCCAATATATCGTAAAAATATTAAAAAAACTATTGACAAACATATTTTTGCGTGTTAATATAGTGGTGAGCAAAAAAGCTCCCACGCATAGGCAAACCTGCCGAAAGGCAGCGACGCGAAGCTAAAGGGCCTAAGGAGAGCATTCTCTATGGCAGCCAGTTGCCGATACATATTATTCATCAGGTACAGGGTCTCTGTATCTTATGTTCGGCGACTGATTGTGTGTCAGTCGTTTTTTTGCACCTCGAATGCAATTGCTTGATTAATTAAAGAAGGGAATAAGTAAAATGAAAAAGATTATTGCTTTTATGGTTGCGGCTATTACCGTTTTTTCGATACTGCTGCTACCGGCAGCCGCCGAGGGTGTGTCCGTTCAAAAGGCGGAGTGGGTAAATGAGTTTGTAGAAAAGGCAAACAGCTCCGACAAAGGTAACTTTGATGTAAAAGAAGAGAAAATGCTCGAGATAGTCGAGAAACGAGTTGAATTGACAAATCAACAGATTTTGCGGTTTGTTTATAGAGAGATGGAAGCAAAAAATGTAAATATAGACAGACTCGTGGAAAAAACAGATTTCTTTGCCAGCCAAACAATGGAATGGGCAGCAAAAATGGGTTATGAGGTTATATGCGAGTACACCGCTTACGAGATTCAGGGTGAGATAGTTCTCATTGATCCGCTGATAGTTATAAAAAGATAAATGCAGCCACTTCCGTTGCCCAAAAGTGTACAGAATATACTATATTCGGTTATCGGACGGGTAACCGAGGCTGTATCAGTATCAAAGGTATATTTATTCGGCTCCTATTATACCGGAACAAACACAAAGGGTAGTGATCTTGATATTGCATTCTTTATAAAAAGCAGCGAGAGTCTAAAGGAAGCAAACAGAAAAATCATCAAGATTACCAGCAAATATCCCATAGACATACAGCCGCAGATATTCTACGAGTCCGAGCTGGAGGAAGGTATCGGCATAGTCGGCGAAATACTTGAAAACGGTGGAGAAATTTTTATAGAGCGAAAAGCGGAGTAATAGGTAAATATGGAAGGAATTTTTGTAAAAAAAGAAAAGGTTGACTTCCTGACCGAAGACAGCAAAAGCGATCTTTACCTGTTAATGGAGCAGGACGACGTGGAAATAATGCTCCAGACCGTACATAAGGACTCGATAATATGGATTACTCCCACCGACAACGAAAAGATGATAGAGTTCTTTTATATAGTAAAAGGAAGTCTTTCGCTGGAGTATGAGGATGAGGTTATCACCCTTAACGAGAATGATTGCTTCTACAGCCGTAATCTCAAGGGAAAGGTATTGCTAAAGAGCCATACTGATTTAAAGATACTTTATGTCGCAAACGCCCCTGTTTTTAAGTATCTGGAGAACTTTTATGAGGAGCTTAATTATCTGCTTGATAAAATCACGGAGAAGGACGAGTACACCAAGCAGCATTGTAAGCGAGTTGCGGA
>CAZGJQ010000047.1:0-15035 GCA_964525815.1 uncultured Oscillospiraceae bacterium | reverse complement strand
TAAATATGTATACTATGATTAACAAGGAGGCACATTCTATGTATTCGGTGATTTTTATTATGCTGAGAAGGAATTTCAGGAACGGACGAATGTGCCGTTGTAAGCAGACTTTCGCCATGTAAAAATATAATAAAAGAGGTGCTTACAAATGAAAAACAAGAATTACAGGTTCGAAACGTTACAGCTCCATGCCGGTCAGGAGGAGCCGGATTCGGCAACCGATGCAAGAGCCGTGCCCATATATGCCACAACATCATATGTTTTTGCGGATTGTGCGCAGGCAGAAGCCAGATTTAATCTTACCGAGAGCGGTAATATATATACCCGTCTTATGAACCCGACCACCGATGTGTTTGAGCGTCGAATTGCGACGCTTGAAGGCGGCGCTGCGGCTCTCGCAACCGCTTCCGGAGCTGCGGCGGTTACCTATGCTATACAAAACATAGCATGTACCGGCGATCATATTATCGCCGACAGACGGATTTACGGAGGCTCATATAATCTACTGGCACATACTCTTCCAAATTTTGGAATAAAAACCACCTTTGTTGACGGCTCAGATATTACCGCCTTTGAAAGAGCTATAAAACCGAATACAAAGGCAATATTTGTTGAATCGCTGGGGAATCCTAATTCCACGGTGGTGGATTTTGAAGCCTTATCGAGTCTTGCCCATAAAAACGGAATCCCGTTGATAGTGGATAATACCTTTGCCACACCTTTTCTGTTCCGTCCCATTGAATACGGAGCAGATATTGTAATTCATTCGGCTACAAAGTTCATAGGAGGGCACGGAACGGCTGTCGGCGGCGTCATTATCGATTCTGGTAAGTTTGACTGGTCAGCGAGCGATAGATTCCCCGGGCTGTCAAGACCCAATCCGAGCTATCACGGAGCGGTATTCACGCAGGTGGCGGGAACGCTTGCCTATATTGTAAAGGTGAGAACCACGCTTATGAGGGACACCGGTGCTACGCTCAGTCCCTTCCATTCCTTTTTATTTTTACAGGGGCTGGAAACCTTATCCTTGCGTATGGAGCGGCACATTGAAAACACACTTAAGATAGTGGAATATCTCTCTAAGCATAAGCGGGTGGAGAAGGTAAACCATCCCTCCATTCCGATACACCCGGATCATATCTTATATAAAAAGTATTTTCTGAACGGAGCAGGCTCCATTTTCACCTTTGAGATAAAGGGCGGAGCGGAGGAAGCCAAGGCTTTTATAGACAGGCTGGAGATGTTCTCCCTGCTTGCAAATGTAGCGGATGTGAAGTCTCTGGTTATCCATCCGGCATCCACCACCCATTCACAGCTGAGTGATAAGGAATTGATCGAGCAGGGAATAAAGCCAAACACAATTCGTCTGTCTGTGGGAACAGAGCATATAAACGACATAATTAATGATTTAGAGCAGGCTTTTTCGGTATAGTAAAAAAGGATAAGCGGCGTTTTGGTACGCCGCTTGTCTGTCTTATCGGAGAAAGGATTAAAAATCAAATGCAAAAAAGCGTTATTGCCGCAATGAGCGGCGGTGTGGACAGCTCGGTCGCCGCCTTTCTTCTGACCAAGGAGGGCTATAGAGTTATGGGAGCGACCATGAAGCTGTTTGAGAACCAGGATATAGGCGTCAGCAAGGAGCATCCCTGCTGCTCGCTTGAGGATATAGACGATGCACGCAGTGTTGCGGTAAAAATCGGGATACCCTATTTCGTTTTTAACTTCACAGGTGATTTCAGGAGCGAGGTCATCGACCGCTTTGTAAAGGCATACGAGAGCGGAGCTACCCCTAACCCCTGCGTGGACTGCAACCGCTATATGAAATTTGAGAGATTCCTTCGCAGAGCGGACGAGCTGGAGGCAGATTATATTGCCACAGGGCATTATGCTCGAATTGAAAAGGATAATTCAAGCGGAAGGTTTTTGCTTAGGAAGTCCGCGGATTTACGCAAGGACCAGACCTATGTGCTATGCTTTCTTAATCAAAATCAGCTCAGCAGAACCCTTTTTCCACTCGGTGGTTTAAAAAAAGAGCAGGTAAGGGAGATTGCGGAGCAAAACGGCTTTATAAACGCAAAAAAGCATGAGAGCCAGGATATATGCTTTGTCCAAAACAACGACTATGCCGGTTTTATTGAGTTTTTTACGGGAAGGCGTTATCCCGAAGGGGATTTTTTAGATAAAAACGGGAACAGGCTGGGCAGGCACAAGGGTATAATCCGCTATACGGTAGGTCAGCGCAAGGGGCTTGGGCTTGCTCTTCCCGAGCCTATGTATGTGTGCGATAAGGATGCCGATAAAAACACCGTCACGTTGTGCACAAAGAATGAGCTTCCCGCAAGAGAGCTTTTCGCAAGCGACATAAACCTGATTGCTGTTGATAAAATAGAAAAACCACTTAAATGCAGAGCAAGGACAAGATATAACCAGAAGGAGCAGCCCGCAACCGTGGAACAGGTCGGAGAAAACAGGCTGCATATAGTATTTGATTCCCCTCAGCCTCCCGCCGCAAAGGGACAGGCTGTTGTTCTGTACGACGGGGATATTGTCATCGGCGGGGGAGTAATAGAATAAAAGCTTGACATTAATTTATAGATATGTTAAAATTATTACAGAAAACATCGAAAGTATGAGTTGCTTGAATAAATTAATGGCGTTAATCTATAAAAATCAAGGAGATATTGGTCAATGAAAAAGACTATTATCGGCAGTGCGTTCTTTTTGGGTGGTATTATATTATTTAGTTCAATTTATATGGTAAATCCGAGAAGGCACGATGAATTTGCTATTATTCCCATTATTTTTATTTTGACCGGTCTTGCAATTCTAACTATTGAGTTATTTAATAAAGATTAGAAAAATATCACCCGAGAGTCAATAGTCTCTCGGGTGTTTTACTACCTGTTTTTAAGCTCCTTTAGTTTTTTCATGACATCGTTTTTACCTTCGCCGAAGTAGTCATGCAGCTTTTTGTATTCCGTAAAAAGTGTTTTATACACCCTTGCATTATCCTTGTTTGGGGTATATGTTTTGCTTGCTTCTTTTCCGAGCCTCATAATAGCCTCACTGATGCTCTTATAGCCGCTTTCTTCGCTCCCTGCGGCGGAAACCGCATAAATCGCACTGCCCAGCGCACCCGATTGCGGGCTGTCCGCAACCTTGATAACTCTGTCGCATACATCCGAATAAATCTGCATTGTCAGCGCATCCTTAGCGGCAATTCCCCCGGTGGCATATAACTCCTCAACCTTAAGCTCCGCATTTTCAAACGCTTCTATTATCATTTTTGTGCCGAAGGCGGTAGCTTCAATCAGCGCACGATAAATTTCCTCCGGCTTGGTCTGCAGGGTCATTCCGATAAGCGTACCGCTCAAATTAAAGTCCATAAGCACGGAGCGTACGCCGTTCCACCAGTCCAGTGCCAAAAGCCCGCTTTCGCCGGGTCTTAGCCTTCCCACTTTTTCGTTCAGGTAATCAAAAATCCTTATATTCCGCTTTTCTGCCTCGTCATAATATGATGCTGGCAGACAATTTTTTATATACCACGAAAAATGGTCGCCCACGCAGGACTGACCCGCTTCATAAGCGAAAAATCCGGGCAGCACCCCGTCCTTAACAACACCGCAGATACCCGGAACGGATAGCTCCTTTTCGCTTAAGATAATGTGACAGGTGGAGGTGCCCATTATCATCAGCATTTTTCCCTGTGTATTAATCCGGCAGGCAGGTAAAGAAGCATGTGCGTCGATAACCCCCACCGCAACGGCGGTTTCTGTGCTCAGTCCCGTTCTTTGGGCGATTTGCTTTGTAATATATCCCGCTCTTGAGCCTAATGGCTTTATGCTGTCCGACAGCTTTTCTTCGGCGAAGCTTACCATCCGCTTGTCCAAGGAGTCAAGGAACTCCCTTGACGGATACCCGCATGAGTGCTGCCATATGGCCTTATAGCCGGCGTTGCAGGCGCTCCTCGCCTCCTCGCCGCAGAGCTGCCATATAAGCCAGTCTCCCGCCTCGATAATACGACTGCACGCATAATATATCTCGTGCGCTTCGTTAAGAATCTGCATTGCCTTGGGCAGCAGCCATTCGCAGGAGATTTTTCCGCCGTATAGGTTAAGCCACTCCTCCGAGCGTTCCTCGGCTGCTTGGTTCAGCTCGTCCGCACAGTACTGCGCAGCGTGATGCTTCCACAGCTTAACATAGGCATGCGGATTAGATTTGAATTCGGGGAGGAAGCAGAGGGGAGTGCCGTCCTTTTTTGTCGGCAGTATGGTACAGGAGGTAAAATCAATTCCGATACCGATTACATCCTCGGTGTTCACTCCTGATTTATTAAGCAAATCGGGGATTATAAAAAACAATGCATCAAGATAGTCCTGAGGATGCTGAAGCGCCCAGTCCGCCGGAAGCTCCTTTCCGCAGGGCAGGGTATGCTCCATGACCCCGTGCGGGTATTCAAAAACGCTTATTGCCTTTTCCTCTGCTGTATTAATGTCCAGCAGCAATCCTCGTGCCGACAATGTTCCGTAGTCGATTCCTATCGTATACTTACTCATATAACGCTCCGTATGCCTTGCAGGCACGGAAGTCCGCACCCTCCTCGTCCTTTGTGCCGAATGCAGCCCATGCGGACGGACGGAAGATTCTGCTCTCTTCCACATTATGCATACATACGGGAATCCTGAGCATGGACGCTAAGGTTATGAGCTCCGCTCCTATATGACCGTAGCTAAGTGAGCAGTGGTTTGCTCCCCAGCTTGCCATTACGCTGTAGACATCACGGAAAGCACCTTTATCTGTTATTATGGGAGCAAAATATGTAGTCGGCCAGGACGGGTCGGTACGCTTGTAAATAATTTCGTGCATTGGGTCGGGCAGGTCTACGCTGTAGCCCTCGGCTATTTGCAGAACAGGCCCCAGGTTCTTGACTATATTTATTCTTATCATGGTCATGGGCATTTCGCCCTTTGTCCTGAATGCGGAGGAGAAGCCCCCTCCTCTGAAATATCCTTTATTTGCGGGACACCAGCTTGTCGCTTTAAGGCAGGAATCAATCTCTTCGTCCGTAATCTCCCAATATGGCTTAATTGCGCTTTTTCCGTTTACTTTCTGCTCTCCGCAGCCGTCAAGCGCTGCGGCTCCCGAATTTATCAGATGTATGAAGCCGCTTTTCCCTGTTCCCTCAACAGCCCTGCCGGTTACTCTCCTTATTGAATCCGGACTCCAATAGGTGCGGACATCGCAGAACACCTGCGCCGTGTTTGTCAGCAGATAGCCGAACAGCATGGAAACACCGTTCAGGCTGTCGTTCTCGGTTGCCATTAGGTAGGGCTTTCTTTTACCGTTCCAGTCGAAGGAGGAGCACAGCATAGCCTCCATAAAATCACCGTTCGGAAGATAATCTGTCCATTGCCGCTGCCCCTGAAAGCCCGCTGCAATCGCATTGTGCCCCAGACTTTCCTCAGGGAAATCGGTTTTAAGCTCATCGTTACCCTGCATCAAATCCTTTGCAATCAGAGCCATTTTTACGCAGTATTCCCATTGTGCGTCCTTCTCCGCTCTGCCGTATTGCTTGCCCGAGGGGTTGAAGTCCTCACCCTCCCTGCAGTTCCTTTTTACCCAGGAGAGTGCTTTTTCATATTCCTTTTTATCGTATATTCCCTTTTCAATGCGGCGGGAGAGCTCGCACATATCCACGCTCTCGGTACGCATACCGAGATAATCATAAAAAAAGCTGTCGTCCACGGCAGAGCCGGCAATGCCCATTGAAATCCCGCCTATGGCAAGGTAGCTCTTACCCTTCATAATTGCAACCGCAAGCCCTGCCCGTGCAAAGCTCAGGAGCTTCTCGGCGACATCCTCAGGAATATCCTTATCCCTTGCATCTAAAACATCCCTTCCGTATATTGAAAAGGCGGGCAGACCCTTTTGGTTATGCCCGGCGAGTGCGGCGGCTAAATATACCGCTCCCGGTCTTTCCGTCCCGTTGAAGCCGTAAATAGCCTTTGGGCGGGTGGGGTGCATATCTATGGTCTCGGTACCGTAGCACCAGCAGGGCGAAACGGTAACCGAGAGTCCCACATTTTCACGGCTGAAATTATCCTCGCATGCCGCTGCTTCGGCAACTCTGCCTATTGTACAGTCCGAAATAACGCATTCCACGGGCGTTCCGTCCGGATATTTGAGGGTGCTTGTATATAAGTCGGCGACCGCTCTTGCCATATTTACAGTCTGCTCCTCAAGCCCGTCCCTGACACCGGCTCTTGCGTCAATCGCCGGTCTTATTCCAATCTTTGGGAAGTATGTCATAAAACGCAGTCCTTTCTAAGCAATATGTTATCACATAATTACTTTACCCTTTTATCATAATTTTGTCAAGCGACAGCAGGGTATAAAAGAATCAGAGCGCTTATTTCCCAAAATAATTATGCTTTTATTGAAGATAATAATCATTAATAAGCTATAGGGAGTGAGGGGATGTTCCCCGAAAGGATTTATTACGAGCCGGCGGCGCTGTCCTATGAATCGGGCGTATTTTTGAAGAATAAATATAGAGATAAGGAATGGCTGCCGATTGAGAGCCATAACAACATTGAGGAGCTGCGCAAAAAGGAGAACAAGGAGTTCGGCAAAATGAAGCGGCTCTTGATAGTCGGTGTGCGTAAAACTCATAAATATGTTCCCAATCACAAGGTATCCGATTTTCTTGTGCCCTACACATCCTCCGGCTGCAGTGCAATGTGCCTGTACTGCTATCTGGTATGTAATTATAACAAATGCTCATATCTGAGGCTTTTTGTAAACCGTGAAATGATGCTGGACAAGCTGATAAAAACCGCCAACAGCGCACAAAATGATTTAACCTTTGAGATAGGCAGCAACAGCGATTTGGTGCTTGAAAACACCATAACCGGCAATTTGGAATGGACAATCGAGAGCTTTGGTAAAAACGAAAAAGGGCTTATCACTCTACCCACCAAGTTTGATATGATTGAACCGCTGCTGAACCTTAAGCATAACGGCAGAACCATTATACGGATGAGTGTAAACCCTGAGAGTACAATTAAAAGAATTGAGCTTGGCACCTCACCTCTGAACAACCGGATAAACGCATTGAATCAACTCTGCGAGGCGGGTTACAGAGTGGGTCTTCTAATCGCTCCGGTGGTGCTCACCGATAGCTGGAAAGTGCAATATTCCGAGCTGATAACCACTCTATACGATAAATTGTCCCAAGCCGCGAAAAAGCGGCTATTTATAGAAATAATCTTTATGACCTACAGCTTTGTGCATAACGCTATTAACAGTGAAGCGTTCCCGAATGCTGTGAATCTGTATGACAAAACGATAATGACGGGCAGGGGAAGGGGTAAATACTGCTATAAGGAAGGCATCCGCTCCGAAGCTGAGGCCTTCCTGAGAGAGGAGCTCTCTCATAAGCTCGGAGGGATACCTGTATTGTATATTGTGTAGGTGATACGATAAAGAAAAGGCTTTTTTAATACAGCTGCTTGTTTATTTCGTCAATCGCTGTTGCTATATCTCTGAATATGGGTGTGCTGGATTCCTTAGGGTATAAATCGGTGAAGATGCATAATATATACGGACTCGGTGCGTAAACAATTGCGGAGCTGTGAAACGCTATCCGTTTGGATATGGGGTTGGCGCCGTACTTGTGCGCTACCGGATACAGGTCACCCAGCGCCATTCCGATTTGTCTGTTGTAGTCACAGTTCTTCATATTTTCGGTTAAAACACCCATATTTTCGTTTGTTATTTCGGCTTCATAGATATCCCTGAAGAATACCGCGGACTCCGAAACGGTCATATTGCAAAAATGATAGCTCTCGGAAATTTTGCAGGAAGCACCCAATAACCCGGACATTTGATTGAAGCCGTCTGCGCCGAACCTGTAGACAAGCTCGTGATAGGAATTATTGTCGCTGAAAACTATTGTATAATATATAAGCTCCCTTACCGTGAACTTGGTTCCCGTCCTGTAGCCGTGTACGGAGGTGCTTGAGGTTATTTCCTCCTCTAAATCAATGTCCGGCAGAGACAGTATATATTTTACATATGGCGCCTTAACAACGCTTGCGGAGTGGTATATCTCGTTCGCTCTGTAGGTTAAACTGAGTCCCGTTTCAAGATTCTCGTAGTAAATAGAGACGCTGTTTTCCTGAGATTGCAGAACCTCTTCCAGATTTTTAAGGGCTTCCTCGCTAACTCCGCTTAAATCACCCACATATTCAAAGGTGTAGACCACAGGTTCTTCCTGCGGCTCGGATAGCTCCTGCTCGCTAATATCCGGCTCGGACAGCTCGGAATGGGATGAATCGGTATCGGAACCAATTGAGTCTTCTTCATTTGCACTTTGATTTTTGGAAATAAACGAATCACCGCTGCTCTCGCCGGCAATCACCTCAACCGAATCCGGTTTATTACCGAGGGTGAGCAGGTCTAAGACGGCTACTATTACGCAGACTAACACAACTGGGATTATATAATATTTTGTTACTAAACCTTTTTTTGGCATTTTTACTCCTTTTCATATATTTGGTTGCACTTTTAGTATAATAATACAAAAAACAGCAAAAAAAGTTTCATCCGAACAGAAATTTTAACAAAAAAAGTGGAAAGGCAATATAGAGAGCCTTCCCATATGTATGTATCAGAAGCGAGTATTGTTTACATAATCTACAAATCGCAGGAACGCTTCTCGTCCCTTTGCCGTGCATTTATAGACACCGGCGTCCTCAAGCACCTGCGAAAATACCAGCCCAATCTCCTGCTGTATTATTCCCTCAATGCTCTGTGAGGTTATGCTGTCGTATTTCTTCATAAATGCTTCCGCCCAGTCGGCGTGCTTTTTTATTCTGTCCTCGCTTCGCAAATCCGCTCCTTTTAAGATGTACTCGGCAAGTAGATTACATTCGATCAGGAGCCTTTGAGGCAGTACCGCAAGTCCCATAACCTCAATCAGTCCTATGTTTTCCTTTTTTACATGGTGCTTGTCCGAATGCGGGTGAAAAACACCTAAAGGATGCTCTTTTGTAGTTATATTGTTGCGCAGAACCAGGTCTATTTCGTAACGAACACCTTTGCGGCGGGCAATCGGAGTAATTGTATTATGTAAACCTTGCTTGCTCTCTGCAAAAATGCAAGCATCGCTGTCCGTATAGATGCGCCAGCAATTTAAAACCTTTTCGCAAAGCTCAACAACACGCTCTTTATCCGCACAGCCAAGCCTAATTACAGACATAGGCCATCTTACAATTCCCGCCGAGACATCCTCGTACCCCGAAAAGATAATGGGAATTTCCGTTTCGGCTTTTTCCATAGCAAAGGTATATCTGCCTCCCTGAAAATGATCATGCGACAGAATGGAGCCGCCCACAATGGGTAAATCGGCGTTTGAGCCAATAAAATAGTGGGGGAAAAGGGTTGTAAAGTCGGTCAGCTTAACGAAGGTGCTACGGTCAATCCTCATGGGTGTGTGCTCGGCGTTTATTGCAATACAGTGCTCGTTGTAATAAACATAGGGGGAGTACTGCAGACCCCAGAGCTCTCCGCCCAATTTAACCGGAATTATCCGCAGATTATGCCTTGCGGGATGGTTTATTCGCCCCGAATATCCTTCGTTTTCAAGGCATAAGAGGCACCTCGGGTAGCCGCCTTGCGGTGCTTTTTTCTCTGCTGCAATCTGCTTTGGGTCCTTTTCGGGCTTTGAAAGGTTTATGGTTATGTCCAGCTCGCCGTACTCAGTCTTTGTTACCCATTTTTTATCCTTTGCCACTCTGGAGGTTCTTATATAGTTATTATCCTTGCAGAGCTGATATAAATAATCGGTTGCTTTTTGCGGCTTTTCGTTATAAAGCTCGTCGAAGCGCTCCTTAACTTCGGAGGGACGGGGAGTCAGTACACCCATTATCTTTGTATCAAAAAGATCTCTCGACACTATATCATCGGTGATTAAGCCGGCGCTCACTGCATAACCGCACATGAATTCCAGTGTTTCATCAAGACTGCATTCGCAGGCTCCGGAGGGTTCCTCGAAGCTGTTAAGACCGAATAAAGAGAGAAGATTGTTAGTTATGTAAACCGAATCCTCCTGCTCAATAAGCTCCTTTATTAAGCCGTATTCGGTTAAGCTCTTTATTGCTTCGTATATTGTCATCAAACCGTCTCCTCTATACTGTTTTTTTGAATGCGTTTACATAATGCTCTGCCATCAGCTTGGCTCCCGCACCGGTGGGATGTATTCCGTCATCAGCCCAGTAAGCCGGCTCCTTCTCAACGCATGCAGCGGCAAAAATTCCGTCGAGAGGAATAAAAACATCCGCAAATTCCCGTGCGAGTGTTCTTGTTATATCTATTTTTGGGTTAAGGTCAACCCTTAAAAAATCCTTATCGGGTGCGGGCAGTAGAAACTGCTCAAGCATTATTATTTTTGCGTGTGTTTCTTTTTTTACCCTTGACAGAATATCTCTGTAGCAGCGCTCAAAGTGCTCGTTTGGCATCCATTCCTCCTTCTCGGCAAAATGCCAGGTATCGTTGATTCCCACCATAATCGAGAAAATGTCCGGATTGTGTATTATGCAGTCGGTATCTAACCGTGCTCTGACGTTTTCCGCCTTGTCCCCGCTGATTCCCGTATTGATAAACTCAAATATGGTATCGGGGAATGCTTTTTTTATCAGATCTGCGGCATGCTTTGCATATCCGTCTCCTAAACTGTATAAGTCCTCCCTGTCCCGCTTTGCGTCGGTTATACTGTCGCCTGAAAATAATATCTTCACTTAAAAATCCTTTTTGTTTTTTGTTTGAAGTATAGCACAACATTATAAGTCAAGTCAATAACAATTAGGAGCTGTTTCAATTGACTTTGAACGATATATAAAGTATAATACAATGTAAGAAGTGATTAAGGAGAATTAGAATGAGTATAAAACGCTTGGTAGGTCTGTTAACCGTGTTTTCGGTTTTATTAACCCTTATGTCTTCATTTGCATTCGTTAGTGCGGCGGCAGCTGAGCAGATTGCTCCCGTTATGCTTAACGGAATAAATGAGGAACGCAGGATTAATTATTTAGTCGTTTATACCGATGAAAACGAGGATAAAACCACGGGTACGGATGACAAGGGTATCGAAGCTGTTGTAAACAGCAACGGTACGGTTATTTCGGTAGGAGGGAACGACAGCAGCATCCCCAAGGGCGGCTTTGTACTGTCCGGCTCCAGCACCAAGAAGGATTATATAGAAAAAAATATAAAAGAGGGCTACTTTATTCATCTTGACAAAGAGGGTATGTATATAATCGTGATACCGGATGATTATAATCCGTTCGGCTCCTCTACTCTGGAATATACGGGGGTAAATTCTGTCCGGTATGAGAACACTCTAATTATTTACGACAGCGGGGACGGTAAAAAAACCTCGGGCACAAACGAGTGGGGCTACGAGGCTGTAGTGGATAAGGACGGCTACATAATTTCGGTGGGGGGCAACAACAATGCCATTCCCGAAGGCGGGCTCGTGCTCAGCGCAATAGGAGAGAAAAAGGGATTGCTTATAGAGACGGCTCGAATAGGTCTGTCCGTTGAGGTGGATGCCTCCGATAAAACAATAACCTTTATTTACGGCAAGGAGAACGCCGTTCATTCTCCCCGTTTAGAGCTGGAAGGGCTTATCGCCTCATTTGAGCAGGCAAAGGCGCAGTACAGGAACCTTAATTATACGGCGGTGCAAAGCGCTTTGGATTCCTTGGAGGAGGAGTTTGATAAGCTAAAAGAGGGGATTGAGCAGGAGGATATGCTTGCCTATACGGCGGCACTTGACAGTTTCGGCAAAATTTCTTCGAGCATCGGGAATTTACTTATTGAGACTCCGGCGGTTGAAGGCAGAGCGTTATGGATAAGACCTATGGAAAAAAACGAGGCTGCCGTGAAAAAGGTGGTAAAGGAAATATATGAGCTGGGATTCAATATTGTATGTGTGGAAGGTCTTTATAACAACACAATGATATTCCCGTTACCCGAGGGCAGCTTGTTTTCTCATTCTCCGTATTTCGGCGGGTTTGATGTTTTAAGGGCTTATATAGACGAGTGCCACCGTTACGGTATGGAGCTGCATTTATGGATGCCGGTCTACAGGGTCGGGCATGACGCCAGCACCTATCCCGAGCTTGGTTTAGGTAACGTCAAGCCGGAGTGGAGAAACATCTCCAATACCGGAATAGATTATGTTGCAAATATTTACGGAAACGGACATTACCTTAATCCGGCGCTCCCCGAGGTGAGCGAGTATCTTTTGTCTGTTTACGAATATATACTAAGGAATTACCCGCTGGACGGCTTTCAGCTCGATTACATTCGTTATCCGGACAGGGTGGATGGAGTTGACTACGGCTACGACGAGTACACCCGGGGACTGTTTGAGACGGAATACGGGGTTGACCCGCAGAACATCGGCACAAACCACAGCCTGTGGAGGGACTGGTGCAGGTTCAGAGCAGACTTCGTAACCGACCTTGTGCTGGATGTCAAGGCGCTTATCGGGAGCTTGCGACAAGATGTTTACCTGTCCTGCGATGTCGCACCCTCCTTCGGAGAAAGTGATACACGGATGATGCAGGACACCGTTAAATGGATAAGTGAGGCGTATATAGATATCGTGTACCCGATGGCATACGGAACGGTGGATCGTGTTAATACCTGGTCAAAAGAGACCGTTTCGCTTGCCGGAGACGATGTTTTTACTTATATAGGAGTGGGTAACTACGGGGCGCAGGACTTTGTTGAGCAATTGATTAATATCCGAAACAACGGTGCGGACGGAGTGGCCTTCTTTGCATATGCGGAGTTTACCTCGGGTGAGTATGATGATATACCCGAAACCGTTTTTTCAAGGCGTGCCGTGTCCCCCACCTTCAATGCTAAAAATGCGGTTACAGCCCAGCTTAATTTCTTGAAAAGCAGGATTGAAAATATTATAGAGCCGTCCGGTGCGTCCGGTGCGGACGAGCTGCATGCACTGTGTGAAAATATTGATTCACTTCTGCAAGAGCTGGCTGATTCCTCGCTTAAGGACTGTATAAACGACATAAATAAGCTGGTTGACGACATAACGGCTGTTCTTGACGAAAAGGCTACGGACGAGGAGCTGATAAAAGCGGTTGGAGGCGACCTGCGTCTTATCACCAAGATAACCGCATTGTCAAAGGATGAGGAAAAGGCGGCGTATTACATAGAAAACCCCTTACCGGATATGTATGACCTTTCGGAGGACGAGCAGGATAATTCGCAGCAAAACTCGGAATCGGAGGAGAATATCGGGGAAGAGCTGAACACCTTTGAAAAAATAGCCAGAGCGATTTCCATCGGGATAATATCCTTCTCCATATTGGGACTTCCGCTGTACTTCTATCTGGACGGCAGAAAAAAGCGAATAGCAAGGGAGTATGAGGAAAAATCGGACAACAAGGACGATAAAACAGAATAAAAAAAGAAACATAAAAATCGGACGGGCTCACCCCGTCCGATTTTTATGCGCAGTCTCTTGCGCTATCCAGCTTTTTGTTTCTGAAATACAGCGAAATATCCACCGCTACCATTACAAAATTAATTATGTAAAAAATGGATACATAGGATATATTATCAGCTATAAACTTTGAGGTTATACCCAGCGCATAACCCAAAAGAATGAGTAGCATAAAGGGAAGGCTCTTGCCTTTGGAAGTTCTGCTCCTCCAGGATTTCAGGATAGACATGGGCCAGGACGTTCCGAACGCAATTACCATCCCGGCTTCAAAAATTTCCGGCATACTTAGATTTTCTCCTTTTATATGTGTTTTTTTATTATAACAGTCGATTAATACCCCTGCCTGTTTTTACATAGCTCTCAAGATTTTCTTCTAAAATGGACAGGAGCCTTTTCCTTGCTGCGATCGAGACCCATGCCGCATGGGGCGTTATAATGCAGTTCTTTGCAGTTAAAAGCGGGTTGTCCTCCCGTACGGGCTCATCCGCAAGCACATCCAATCCGGCTCCCGAGAGCCTGCCGCTGTTAAGAGCCTCGGCAACATCGTTTTCGTTAAGTATCGCTCCTCTGGCGGTGTTGATTATGAAGGCACCCTGCTTCATCCTGCCGATAAAGTCCTTGTTCACCATGCCTCTTGTACTCTCGCATAACGGACAATGTAGGGATATAATGTCGCTGACAGCTAACAGTCGGTCAAGGGGCAAAAACTCTATTCCGTTTTCGCTGCCCGAGGTTCTGCTGCTTGTGGTCGCAACCGTATTCATACCAAACGCCTGTGCCATGCAGGCAACCCTTTTACCGATTGCTCCGCAGCCGATTAAGCCGAGAGTCATGCCGCTCAGCTCCAAGAAGCGGGTTTTTTCGTAATGAAAGCCCGGTATTCCTGTCCACATACCTTCCTTTGCTATCTTTCTGAAGCCGTTCATGTCTATAACAAGGTTAAGTATTAAAGCAAGGGTGAACTGCGAGACAGACTGGGAGGAGTAGCCCGGTACATTGCAGACCTCTATATTTCTTTTCCTGCAGGCGTCAAGGTCTATCATGTCGTAGCCGGTTCCGAGTGCGCTTATATATTTAATTCTGGGACACTTACTTAGGAACTCCTCGTTTATTTCCGCTCTGTTAGAGAAAACAACCTGAGCGTTACCGCAACGCTCCGCAGCAAGCGAAGCGGGCGTTTTATCATAAATAACAGCCTCGCCGTATTTGTTCAAAAAATCCCAGCTCAAGTCCCCGGGATTGACAGCGAAGCCGTCAAGAACAACAATTTTCATCAAAAAACTCCTCGTTTAAGTCGCTCTTAGAATAATAGCATTAAAGAGGGAATAAGTCAATGAACGCACATAAATATTTACTTTTCGGGGTTGACAAACCCCTGTTTTTAATATATCATATTAATGCTCTGAGAGCAAAAATCCGTGGGTGTAGCTCAGTTGGTTAGAGCACTTGCTTGACATGCAAGGGGTCGTTGGTTCAAGTCCATTCATCCACACCA
>CAZGJQ010000046.1:0-15087 GCA_964525815.1 uncultured Oscillospiraceae bacterium | reverse complement strand
TAAAACGCTTTATAAAAAATACATTACGATAAAAAAAGCGGAGGGTATTCTGCTGTTACAGATAAAAAACGCCGATAAGGACATAAGATATATCGAAAGCGTTTATGATTTTATTGTGCGGGTGGGAAGCGTGCCCGAGCTTGCGGAAATACGCAGCGAGCTGACCGAAACGGGATATATCGCAAAGAAAAAAAGCAGAAAAAAGCAAAAAAACGCACCGCATAAGCCGTTGTCCTATACAACCTCCGGGGGTTTTTCGGTGCGGGTGGGCAGGAACAACAAGGAAAACGACAGCCTTGCGGGATCGGCTGATAAGGACGACATATGGTTCCATATCAAGGGGTTCCACGGCTCGCATGTGCTGCTTTATACAAACGGCATAGAGCCGTCAGAGCGGGACTACACCGAGGCGGCACAGATTGCCGCATATCACTCGGAGAAGCGGGGAAGCGAAAATGTGGCGGTGGACTATACTCGGGTGAGGTACTTAAAAAAGCCGAACGGCTCACCTCCCGGTTTTGTTACCTATGGCAGGAACTGGACGGCGTTTGTGAATGCCGTTCTGCCCGATTAAGGCTATAATTATGCTAATAAGAAAGGGAAAATCATGGCAAAAGTAAACTGGAAGGGCGGCGCATTGCTCTCTCCCGTTCCCGCAGTGCTGGTAACCTGTGCGGATAAGGAAAGGCAGAATGTCTGCACCATTGCGTGGACGGGAATTCTTAACACAAAACCGCCCAAGACCTATATATCTGTTCGTCCGACAAGGCTTACGCATGAGATTATTACGAAGAGCAGGGAGTTCTGTATCAATCTTCCAAGCTCTAAGCTGGTTCGGATTGTTGACCTCTGCGGAGTAAAGGGCGGCAGAGATATGGATAAAATGAAGCTGCTGGACATTAATTCGGAGGAATGCGTCAAGATAGCCTGTCCCCGCATAACAGAATGTCCTGTTTCCATTGAATGCAGGGTAACCGATGTTATTCCGCTCGGCTCGCACGATATGTTTATCGCAGATATTGTTTCGGTCGGGGTGGACGAGAGGCTTCTGGATCAAAACGGCAGACTTCGGCTGGAAAAAGCGGGGCTTTTTGCTTATTCACATGGCTCCTATTTTGCTCTGGGCAAAAAAATCGGTTCCTTCGGTTTTTCGGTAAAGAAGAATCGGAATAAAGGAAAAGGTTAACTAATGCCCAATATTACTGTTTTGCATGCCGGGGATACAAAGGAGGACTTTCTGCTTAAAGCGGAGAGGGAGTATATAAAGCGGCTGAAGTCCTTTTGTACTTATAAGACGGTATTGATAAAAGAGGAAAGGCTGCCCGACAACGAGGATAATGCCGTCCTTGTGGGAAAAGCCCTTAAAAACGAGGCTGAGAGGATTCGGCAGTTCTTGCCCAAGCGTTGCTTTTCGATTGCGTTGTGCGTGGAGGGTAAAAGGCTGAGCAGCGAGGGGTTCTCCGGTCTTATAGAAGATAAGCTCAGAGAATTCTCGGATATTGTTTTTATAATAGGCAGCAGCCACGGATTGGACGAGGGTCTGAAAAAGAATGCGATTTTTTACTTTCGGTGTCGGACATGACCTTTCCGCACCGTCTGATGCGACCGATTCTTTCCGAGCAGGTATACAGAGCGTTCACCATTATTGCGGGTAAACGGTATCATAAGTAAATAACACATATAAGCATATAATAAGCCAAAGAAGGGAAGGAATCTGAATGAAAATTAAAAAAAGGCAGATTATAACCGTGCTTCTTGTCCTTTTTATTTCAACAGCGCTGACCTTTAACCTGACCGCCTGCTCCGCCGTAACAATGGAGGTCGAGGCGGACAACATCATGGAGGGTATTTCCGCCAATGAAGTAACGGGAAGGAGTGCGGACGAGAGGTTTGTTGCAAATGCGGCGGATTTTTCGATTGAGCTTTTCAAAAATACCGTAACACAGGGCGAGAATTCATTGATAAGTCCGCTGTCCGTATTACTTGCCCTCTCAATGACCGCAAACGGAGCGGACAATAATACTCTGGCACAAATGGAGACTCTGCTGGGCGGGGACATCCCGCTTGACGAGCTTAACGAATATCTGTACGGATATGTAAAAAGCCTTCCCAGCGAGGAGAAGGCAAGGTTTACCATAGCAAATTCAATCTGGTTCCGGGACGACGAGAACCGACTGACCGTGGAAAAGGTCTTCTTACAGAAAAACGCCGACTACTATGCCGCAGATGCGTATAAGTCACCCTTTGACAATCAGACGCTGGAGGATATAAACAGCTGGGTCAAGGAAAACACGGACGGCATGATAGATAAGATTCTGGAGGAAATCAGAGACGACGCGGTTATGTATCTTATCAACGCCATTGTGTTTGACGCCGAGTGGGAAACCGTCTACAACAAGGCAAATGTAAGCAGCGGCGAATTTACAGCCCTTGACGGAGCAAAGCAGACGGTTGACTTCATGTGGTCGGAGGAAGGCGTTTATCTGGAGGACAATAGGTCTAAGGGATTTATTAAGCCCTATGCAAACGACAATTACAGCCTTGTCGCTCTGCTTCCCAACGAGGAGGTCGGTTTGAAGGATTACATTGCTTCTCTGACCGGCGAGAGCTTTTTGAATATCATTAAGGAATCGCAGGACGCTCTTGTCAGCGCTACCCTGCCTAAGTTCAGCTATGACTATAAAATCACAATGAACGATGCGCTTAAGGAGCTTGGTATACCGGAGGCTTTTAATCCTACGGCTGCGGATTTCGGCAGACTGGGCAGATCCTCAAGAGGCAATATCTATATAGGTGAGGTGCTGCACAAGACCTTCATTTCGGTGGATGAGTTAGGAACAAAAGCAGGTGCGGTTACAAAGGTGGAGATGCGGGACGAGGCTTATGTGGAACCCAAAATCGTAAAACTGGACAGACCTTTTCTGTATGCGATAATAGACAATTCCACCAGCCTTCCCGTTTTTATCGGAACGGTAACGAGCATAGAGGAATGATAGTATAAATACACAGAGCTTCCGGCAACAGCAATGCACCGGAAGCTCTTGTTATTAAATTATTTTATCAGCTCAATTTGCTTGATTTTCTCGTTCAGCACACCTGTGCGGAGAGAGAAGCTCCATTCACCGGAATCGGTATCAAAGCACCAGACCTGAACATGCGGAGTATCCTTGTGCCGCAGGGTTACGCATACTTTTTTTCCGTCATAAACGAAGGAAGCAAAAACATTTACCGCCTCGGGAGCATCGTAGATATGGTCGTTATAGATAGCGGGGTTAAGGTTTTGCAGCATTAGAATATTGTTTATGTAAACACCGTTGCCGCATTCGATTTTTTGCAATCCGTAATCGCAGTCAAGCGTTAATGCAATGCTTTCTCCCTTTGGTTCAAGGGTGACTGCTTTAATGCCTGCGATGTTCTTTTTTGCTTTGAAATTAAGCTTGCTCTGAGGAGCGGTGCTTTTTTTCGGTTTATACAGATTCTCTGTAATATCCTCCAATTCATCAAGGCGGCTGCTGTCCGCCTTTTCTATTTTGTCGAGGAGCTCATACACAAGCTCAACCTCTTTTTGCATATTAGTGGATTCGCACAGCATGGTAAACACCATATTACGCTCCGGAAAAACCATACACAGCTGACCATATGCGCCGTCTCCCCTAAAACCCTCCTTTGCGTTCATCCAGAACTGATAGCCGTAGCCTGCCGTCCAGTCGGGGGTGCCGTTTTCCTGAGCGGTTGAGTGGACGCTTGAGGCGGTATTTATCCATTCCTCCGAAACTATGCGTTTTCCGTTATAAACACCGCCGTCCCGCAGTATTATACCGAACCTTATAATATCGTCTCCGGAGAGATATAGCCCCGTGCCCCCTTTGCAGCTACCGTCCGCACAGCGTGCCCACTTGGGCTTTTCTACATCCAGATGCATCAGCACCTTCTCATAAAGATAGTCAACAAGCTGCATTCCGCTCCTGCGCTCAAGCGCCGCACCGCATATATAGGTTGCGGCGGTGCTGTATACAAAGGTGGCTCCGGGAGTGTGCTTAACCGGATAGGCGAGAAACGACTTTATCGTGTCCGGCTCATGCATTATTCTGCTCATGATGCAGGCGTCATGTCCGCTTGTCATGCACAGGCAGTCCTTTATGCGCATTTGCGACAGGTTTTCGCTTACCTGCTCGGGCAGCTTATCCGGGAAGACATCCACAATCTTTTCTTCGATGCTCAGCAGCCCCTCCGATTGGGCTATTCCGACACATATCGAGGTGAAGGATTTCGAAAGCGAATAAATCAGCGATTTATCGGAAAAAGTATAGGGCTCTATTGCAGCAGAAGCTAAAAGCCGGTCGTTTTTTACACAGCTGAAGGTGCGTATATATGTGCCGTTTAAATGGCATTCCTTTATAAAATCACAAAGCGCACCGGTGTTAACGCCCTCCGACAGTCTTATGTTGTTCACGATGCAATCTCCTTTTCGGTATTTTTAATATTTGCATTGTACTACCAAACATAGCTCTAAGGCAACCCTTTTTTCACAAAAAAGATAATTTATATGAATCAATCAAGCGGCATATATTTTTTTAGATATTGAAATAAGCTCTGATTAGTGATATTATATATACATAATTGCTGTAAGCGAATTGATTTTTATGGTGGCAGGTAATTGTTCTATGAGATTATATAAAAGAGTAGCTGCGTTAATAATATTCTTTGCGTTTGCGGTTGTAATTACAGGCTGCAGCGATGCAAAGCAGACCGACGGTTTTTTTGCTATGGGCTCATACATAGAGCAAACCGTTTATAATGCGGATAAAGCACTTTTGGAGTCCGTAAAATCGGACATAATAAAAGCGGATTTAAATATTTCCGCTAAAATTGGTAATTCATATATATCCTTACTAAATAAGGAAAAAACAGCAGTATTCGATACGCAAACATACAACATATTGTATCGAATTGTCGAATTTTGCGGTGAAACAGACGGCTTTTTTGACATTTCATTGCTTTTGCTGACCGATTTATGGGACTTTGAGAACCAAAACCCTTCTGTTCCGGAAAGACAAGCCATAAATGCCGTTTTAGAAAAAACGGGATACAAAAACATCCTTTTAGGCGAGGACAACACTGTTAAGCTCTTAGAAGAAATAAGCGTTGATTTAGGTGCGGTCGGTAAGGGCTACGCCTGTGACTTAGCGGTGGAGGCTTACAAAAAAGCGGGAGCAAGCGGTATAATTGCGGTCGGAGGAAGCATAGGCATCCACGGAGTTAAGCCGGACGGCGAGTTTTTTCGGGTGGGCATAAGGAACCCCTTTTCCTCTAACACAAATGATATTTTCGCGGGAATAGAAGCGGAAGGCGGTTTTGTCTCAACCTCCGGAAGCTACGAGAAGTACTTTATTGAGAACTCGGTGCGTTACCACCATATTTTAAACCCTAAGACCGGGTACCCGGTGGAAAACGAATTAATTTCGGTCAGTGTTTTTTGCGATAACGGTATGCTCAGCGATATGCTTTCCACTGCCTGCTTTGTTTTGGGAATAGAGGACAGCCTTCCTTTGCTCGATAAATACGGAGCGGAGGCGATATTTGTAAAAAATAATAAAAAAGTAGCTATTACCGAAGGGTTGAAGGAGAAAGCGACCGTTTATTCTGATTTTGAGGTTGATTATATATGATTAGGCTTAGGGATGTCGTTATTATTCTTTGCCTTTTGGGGTTAGCGGCGTTTTTCTTTATTATAAACGACAAGGGTGAAGGCAGCAGGGTTCGTATAGAATATAACGGTGATTTGTATACCGAAATTTACTATATGTCATTGGAAGAAAACGAGGAGCGGATTATACATTTAAACGGAACGGTAATTGTCGTTGATAAAAACGGTGCCTATCTTGCGGAATCCGAGTGTCCGACAAAGAGCTGCGTGAGGAGCGGCAGAATAAACAGGGTCGGTCAAACCGTAGTGTGTATTCCGCAGCGGGTGAGCATTAGGATTGAGGGCGGTAACGCTGAGTTTGATGCGAAAACAGGTTGAACAAGTTCAACCAAAGAAAAACCTATCGGTTTTTCCGCTCTCGGATAGAATGCAGTAAAAGGTTGAACAGGTTAAACCAAAGAAAAACCCATGCGGATTTTTCCGCTATCGTATTAAACATTTGCTGTTTAAAAAAAGAATCGCTTATACATAAAGGTACCGACGAATGAAAAAACCAAGAAATCTAACGCTTAACGCCTTGCTTGCCGCACTTGCGGTAGCAATATCGGCGGCGGAGAGCCTGCTTCCGCCAGTGGCGTTTATGCCGCCCGGCGCAAGGCTTGGGCTCTCTAACATAATCACAATGTATACGGCAAAAACGCTGTCCGTTTACAATGCGCTTGCCATTGTTCTGCTTAAAGCGCTGTTTGTGCTTGCAACCAGAGGGGTTACCGCTTTTTTTATGAGCTTGACGGGCGGGCTGGTCAGCACAGCTATTGCGGCAGCCTTGCTCAACCGAAAAAACAGCAGAACCGGATATATAGGAATCGGCGTTATTGCGGCGACAGCTCATAACACCGCCCAGTTAACGGTTGCGGCTATTATTACAAACAGCGGAGTGTTCTATTACCTGCCGTTTTTAATAACCGCTTCTGTAGCCACGGGAAGCATAACGGGCGTTATATTGTATCTTTTAGTCAGGTATTCCGAAAAACGGAGGTCGGTATGAAAACAACGATATTCCCAAAAAAGCCTTTTGGTACAAAGGGCGGATTGCATATCCCGCATAATAAAAACACCGCTCTATCCCAATCCGTGATTATGCCTCCTCCCGAATTCGTCAGGATTCCCATGCAGCAGCATATAGGGTCTCCCTGTATACCCTGTGTGAAGCCCGGGCAGAGGGTTCTTGCCGGGCAAATAATCGGGGATAGCGAGGCTTTTGTGTCCGCACCCATTCATTCCTCCGTTTCGGGGACGGTAAAGGATATTGACGATTTTGTTCTACCTTCGGGCATAAGCGTACCCGGGGTTGTTATAGAGTCGGACGGTCTTATGGAGAGCTTTGCCTGCACACCACCCGATACAGAAACAAAAGAGAAGTTTCTGAATGCGGTCAGAGCAAGCGGCTTGGTGGGACTGGGCGGAGCCGGCTTCCCCGCTCATGTAAAGCTGAAGGTTCCGCCCGAAAAGGAAATAGACACCCTGCTGATTAACGCAGCAGAATGCGAGCCCTACATAACAAGCGATAATAGGGAGATTCTGGAGAACTCCTGGAGCATTATGTCCGGTATTTATATTATTAAGGAGCTGCTCGGGGTTCACCGGGTTATGATCGGTGTAGAGAAGAACAAACCCAACGCAATTAAGCTGCTTAAGTCCATGGCGGAAAACAAGGTGCATAATCCAAGGGATGAGATAAGGGTAATGCCGCTCAAGGCGGAGTACCCGCAGGGAGCGGAGAAAATGCTGGTTCGGGCTTGTACGGGACGGAGGATTCCCCCCGGTAAGCTGCCCTTGGATGTCGGCTGCGTGGTGATGAATGTTACCAGCATAGCCTTCCTTGCGCAATACCTTAAGACGGGAGTGCCTCTCATAAGCAAGCGGATTACCGTGGACGGCAGTGCCATAAAAAAGCCTCAAAATGTAATCGTACCGATAGGAACCTCTATCGGAGACCTGATAGAGTTCTGCGGCGGATATTCCGAAACGCCCAGAAAGCTTATCTTCGGCGGACCTATGATGGGTACGGCGCTCAGTGATGACAGTCTTCCGATAATGAAGCAGATAAATGCGGTGCTTGCCTTCGGTAAAAAGGAAGCCAAGCTGCAGGAGCCAAGACCCTGTATCAGGTGCGGTAAGTGCATAGATAATTGCCCGATGAGCCTTATGCCGGTTATACTTGCCGCCGCCTCGGACAAGAAAGAGATAAAAAGAATGAAGAAATACGACTTGTTGTCCTGCATCGAATGCGGCTCCTGTAGCTATGTATGCCCGACGCACAGGCATTTATTGCAATCAATGCGCTTAGGTAAGCGATTACTTAAAGAACAGAAATGATGTAAGAGGTATTAAACATGACAGAAAAGCTATATGTTTCCTCCTCTCCCCACTTCAGGGGAAAGGACAGCACGGCAAGAATAATGAGGGATGTTTTAATCGCACTTATTCCGGTTGTTATAGCCTCAACGGTTATATTCGGGCTGAGAGTGCTGTTGATTGTTTCGTTCTGTGTGTCCGCTTGCGTATTTCTCGAATTCCTGTGCAGAAAAATAATGAAAAGATATATGTCGGTAAGCGATTTGTCCGCTCCGGTAACGGGAGCACTGCTCGCCCTTTCGCTTCCGGTAAGCATTAGCCTGCTGTTGGCATTAGTCGGTTGTGTTGTCGCCATTGTTGTCGCAAAGCAGTTTTTTGGCGGTATCGGGCAAAACATTGTCAACCCCGCAATAGCGGGAAGGGTTGCCATGGTGGTATCCTTCCCGACCCAGATGACCGACTGGTCGTGGGCGGGCGAGACGGTTGACGCTGTAAGCACGGGTACGGTTGCGGACGCGGTATCTACCGCAACGCCGCTTGCGGGTGGTGAGTGGACCTATATAGACTTACTTTTGGGCAATATCAGGGGGAGCATAGGTGAGACCTGTGCGGCGGCTATACTTGTCGGGTTTGTTTATTTACTGATACGACGGGTAATTAAGCCGATAATACCCGTTGCCTTTGTGGGAACGGTTGCGGTATTCTCTGTTTTCTTCGGCGAGGATGCTTTATTTCAGCTTCTGAGCGGAGGATTGCTCTTTGTTGCGGTTTTTATGGCGACCGACTACTCGACCAGCCCCTTGTCAAGCAAGGGAAAGGTTTTTTTTGGAGTTGGATGCGGACTTATTACAATTTTGATCCGAGCCTTCGGCTCTCTTCCGGAGGGAGTATCCTTTGCAATTTTACTGATGAATATAATAACGCCTCATATTGACAGATATACCGTCCCCAAGACCTTTGGAACAAAAAAGAAGGAATGGTTGAAAATATGAAGGGTAAAAAAGGAGCAAAGGAGAAAAAAGACTTTTTGAGCCTTATAAGACCGGCGCTTACCCTGTTTATAATAAGTGCTGCGGTTACCTCCCTGCTTGCGCTTACAAACAACATCACCGAGCGGGCTATTAAGGAGCGGGAGGAACAGAAAACAGACGAAGCATGCAGGGAGGTGCTTCCCGGAGCGCAGAGCTTTGAGGAGGTTGCGGAAGGAATCTCAGAAGGAAAGGACGGCTCCGGAAATATAACCGGTTATGTGATAAATGTCGGCGAAAAAGGCTACGGCGGTGAGATACGTATATTGGTTGGTATTACAAACGAAGGAACAGTAAGCGGAGTAAGCGTTATCAGTCATTCGGAAACACCCGGGCTGGGAGCAAACGCCGCAAAGCCGTCTTTTTTACGGCAGTTTGTCGGGGTGAACAAAGCAGAGTTGAACGGTAATATAGATGCTCTGAGCGGAGCAACCGTTTCATCAAAGGCGGTTACAAACGCAGTAAATAATGCGTTAGAGAAGTATAATTCGTTTAAATTAAATAAGCCTGATTGAATTTATTGCCAAAGGGATGATAGCGGAATGAATGAAAGCACAAAAAAGAAAACCCTTACATATGAGCTGGGTAAGGGAATAATCAGAGAGAACCCCGTGCTGTGCCTGCTCCTCGGAGCGTGTCCGGCACTTGCGGTTACCACGGGTGCGCTCAATGCGCTGGAAATGGGAGCTGCCGCAACTGCGGTTCTGATATGCTCAAATGCGGTTATCTCGCTTATTCGGCGGTTTATTCCCGATACAGTGCGTATTCCCGCATTTATAACTGTTATTGCGGGGTTTGTAACCATAGTTCAGCTTATCGTTAAGGCATATATGCCCTCAATTGACGAGTCGCTGGGAATATACCTTCCTCTTATTGTAGTAAACTGTATTATACTCGGCAGAGCGGAGCTGTTCGCTTCCAAAAAATCAATACTGCCCTCCGTTGCGGACGGGACCGGTATGGGGATAGGCTTCACGGCGGCACTGCTGTGTATGGGGATAATCCGGGAGCTACTCGGAACGGGCGGAGTGTTTGGCGTTACCCTGCTGCCCGACAATGTGTATACTCCGATTGCCATATTTATTCTACCCGCAGGAGGCTTCTTTGTTTTCGGGCTGCTTATTGCATTATCGAACAGATTGCAGAAGGGTATGGATACAAGACCAAAAAATGCGTGCTCACAATGTCCGTCCGCAAAAACCTGTATAGCCCTTAAGGAAGGAAGTGTGGATAAATGCTGAAGGCTCTTATAGCCGTGTTCCTGGCGGCAATACTGACCGAGAACTTTATACTGACTAAATTCTTAGGTATTTGCCCCTTTCTCGGCGTTTCAAAAAAGCTTAACACCGCAGTCGGTATGAGCTGTGCGGTAATATTTGTAATGCTGCTGGCAACGGTGGTTACATATCCGGTCTATATGCTTGTTTTGCTCCCTAACGGACTTGATTATTTGCAGACCTTGCTGTTTATTCTTGTTATCGCCGCTCTGGTACAGCTCGTGGAAATAGTGCTTAAAAAATACATACCCTCTCTTTACAAGGCACTGGGAATATATCTTCCGCTTATAACCACCAACTGCGCGGTGCTGGGCGTTACCATTTTGGTGATTGACAGGAGCGGGGAGGGCTACGGCTTTGAGCATGCTCTGATAAACGCTCTCGGAGCGGGTGTGGGCTACCTTGTAGCAATGGTGCTGTTTTCCGGAATTAGGGAAAGACTGGAGGACAGCGACATTCCGCAATTCTTTAAGGGTATGCCCATTACCCTGATAAGCGCAGCCTTTCTTGCGTTGTCCTTCCTCGGTTTTCAGGGGATTGCCGACAGGCTCTAAATGTGAAGGTATTTTAAGGAGAAATTTAAATGAGCTCATTTATTTTTGCGGTGCTGATAGTTTCGGGAATCGGTCTTGTCGCCGGTCTCGGACTTGCGCTCGCAAACCTTTTCATGGAGGTAAGAAGCAATAAAAAGGCGGAGGAAATATACAAGGTGCTCCCGGGTGTAAACTGCGGCGCCTGCAGCTTTTCGGGCTGTATGAGATATGCGGAAGCGTTATCCACCGGAAAGGTTAAAATAACCCTTTGTACGGTAGGCGGAGACGAGGTTGCAAAAAAAATAAGCGAAATACTGGGAGTTAAGCCGGCAGCGGCCGATAAAAAGATAGCACATGTCTTTTGTCAGGGAAACGGTGGATATACCAGCAAAAAATACCTGTATCAGGGAATAGACACCTGCAAGGCGGTCGCCGAATTGTTCGGCGGGGACGGTGCCTGCCGTTTCGGCTGTATCGGACTGGGTGATTGCATCAGCTCCTGCAACTACGGCGCTTTGTTATTACAGAACGGTATTGTGGTTGTGGATTCAAAAAAATGCGTCGCCTGCAGTTTATGTATCAATACCTGTCCGAAACATATAATAAGCCTGTTGCCAAAGAAAAAAACTCCGCTTGTGCTTTGTGCAAATACCGATAAGGGAGCGCAGACAAGAAAGGTATGCGCTGCGGGCTGTATCGGGTGCAAGCTCTGTGCGAGGGTATGCGAATACAATGCGATAAGCTTTGACGACGGGCTTGCGGTTATTGACCGGAACAAATGCTTCGGCTGCGGAAAATGCGCCGAGGTGTGCAAGAGCAACTGCATCGAGATATGCCATTAATAGAGCTGCAGCAAAATGCATAGGGCTACATAATATCCGCTTATTATAGAAAGGTCGTAGAAAATGAAGAAAATAGCGTTTTTTGACACAAAGCCGTATGATTTGAGCTTTTTTGAAAAGCTGGGCAAGGGATACAAAATCAAGCATTTCGATAATAAGCTGAATGCGGATACCGCTGCCCTGGCAAAGGGCTTTGACGGAGTCATAGCCTTTGTCAATGATGATATTTCGGCTGAGGTCATAGAAAAGCTGTATGCCGGAGGCGTGCGGGTTATCGCCTTACGCAGCGCCGGATATAATAATGTGGATTTCCGAGCCGCCTACGAGAGGGTTACGGTGCTTAGAGTACCCGCATATTCCCCATATGCGGTAGCCGAGCACGCCGCCGCCTTACTGCTCAGTCTTAACCGAAAAATACACAAGGCATACAATCGCACAAGGGATTTCGACTTCAGACTGAGCGGGCTGGTGGGATTTGACCTGCGAGGGAAAACAATGGGTATTATAGGTACCGGCAAAATCGGACGCTGCTTTGCTGATATTTGCAAGGGCTTTTCCATGAAGGTTCTCGCATATGACCTGTTCCCGGCAAACGATCTGGATGTGGAATATACCGAGCTTGATACTTTGCTTGCGCAGAGCGACATTATTTCGCTGCATTGCCCGCTTACCGAAAGCACACGTCACATTATTAACAGGGATTCCATAAAAACTATGAAAACGGGCGCTCTAATTATAAACACCTCGAGAGGGCAGCTCATTGACAGCGAGCAGCTCCTTACGGCGCTTAAGAGCGGAAAGCTGGGCGGTGCAGGGCTGGATGTCTATGAGGAGGAGAGCGAGTTCTTTTTCGAGGACTTTTCGCAGACCATCGTCAAGGATGACATTTTATCGCTCCTAGTGTCTCTCCCCAATGTAATATTGACCTCTCATCAGGGCTTTTTGACGGCGGAGGCGCTTGAAAACATCGCAAAAACCACCATACAGAACCTAGACGAATACTTCTCGGGCGGAGCGCTGTCCAATGAGATTTGCTACCAATGCAAGACCAAGGACATAGGCCCCAACTGCGAGAAGCGTAAATCCAGAGAACGCTGTTTTTAGCTTAGAGATATAAAAAGCACGAAGGTTTTTTCGCCTTCGTGCTTTTGCGTATTCAATACTGATTACGTCAGGTTATCAAGCGGCTTCATGTTGTTGTCCGCTATATAATCGAGTGCCTTGGATAGCACAACCGCAACCTCGCCTCTGGTAAGCTTTTTGTTGGGGGAGAAATAACCCTTATCCCCTTCAAACAGCCCCACATTGGTTGCCGAGGCAACCGAGGGGAAAGCCCACTCCGGAACCTCCGCTATATCCACAAAGGTCTGCTTTGCGGACAGCTCGGGTAAAGACAACGCCTCAGCCGTCATAACCGCCGCCTCCGCCTTTGTTATAGGCTCGAGCGGTCTGAATATTCCCTGCCCAAGCTCCACTATTCCGAGAGAAACCGCTCTGTTAAGATAACCCTTTCTTCCGGCGGAAAGCTTGCTGTCGTCCAAAAACTCGGTGTCGCTGACCGCACTCAAATCCTGATCAAGCTCTGCGGCGCACATAAGCATTACCAGATAGTCTATTCTCGTAACCTGCTCGTCGGGAGCGAAAATATACACGCCGTTGTCGTAGCTGTAGGTCATAACCCCCTTTTCCGCCATTCTAATAGCAGAAATATGAGCTGCGTTTGTCTTTAGATCCTCAAAGGTTATGCCGCTCTTGTTCTTTTCTACCTTGATTGATACCGTTGCTTCGCCGGAGGAGTTGCCGAACCTGTCCGTTGCGGTATAAATCAAGCTGTCCGAGCCGGTATAGCCCTCACGAGGGGTGTAGATAATACTTCCGTCCCCGCCTATTCTCGCATAGCCGTTGCGGGGGAACTTGACTATTTTGAAGGCGATGTCGTCATTTTCCGGCTCCACCACCGTCAGCGAGCCGTAAACCGAAACATCCTGCAGGGTGGTAAGGCTGCCGTCGGTTGCAATCGGGGAAAGGTTGGCGTTTTCATGCACATTGATTACACACGGAACCTCCGTGCTTTCCCAGCCGGTCGCCCGCGTGGTGAAAGTAAAGGAGCAGGTTCTTGTCTGGTTTGTGTCCGGAATGAATCTGAGGTACCCGAGGGAAGAAACCGGAACGGTCTGTCCGGATATGACCTTAACCCCGTTTAAGGTGAGGACTCCGTCCTCGGGAAGCGAGCTTATTACGATATAGTCGAACTCGGCGCCTATTGTCTGGGTAAAATCGGCTTGTGTAAAGCTCACCGTTTCGCCACCCACCGAGCATTTTTCCAAGGATGTCGTATCCCGCAGATATCCTATTGCCGGAGATATGTCGCCGCCTGCGGCCGAAGCACTCAGTACAAGCAAAACAGCGATGAAGGAGCAAAAGATAAAGAATTTAAGCAGCTTCATATTTATTATCCTTTCTGAATAATCGTTGCTATAAATATAATAAGACGGCAGGCGGAAAAATATACCGATTTATTTGTAACAAAACTAAAAAAACTCGTCTGCGGGAAAAAGAAGTTGCAAAAAAGGGAATAACAATATATAATATGTATTCAAAAGCAGAAAACAGGGGGCGGCAACATATTGTGATAAGGAACCTTCAGGACGAAATCATCAAGGCAAAAAGAGAAAAGGACATCTGCATAATAGCGCACAGCTATCAGTCGAGGGAGATATGCGAGGTTGCCGATTATGTGGGGGATTCGTTTCAGCTCTCGGTTTCGGCGATGAACGCTCCTCAGAAGAATATCCTTATGTGCGGCGTTCGCTTTATGGCGGAGACCGCCAAGATTCTTGCGCCAAAAAAGACCGTCTGTATCGCCCACAGGGAGGCGGGCTGCCCCATGGCGGAGCAGATGGACAAGGAATATATTCTCAAAATGAAGGAGTTCTACAAGGGCTATACCGTGGTCGCCTATATAAACACCACCGCCGAGCTTAAAACGGTTGCGGACGTCTGCGTTACCAGCTCCAGTGCGGTCAAAATTGTCAAGGCTATCGACAACAAGAACATTCTGTTTATACCGGACAGCAACCTCGGTGATTATGTCGCACGGCAGTGCCCCGACAAGAATATACAGCTGCTGCAGGGCGGCTGCCCCATTCATGCCGCCATTACCCGAAGGGATGCCGAGAACGCAAAAAAAATGCACCCCGACGCACTACTTCTGGTGCATCCCGAGTGCCGAAGAGAGGTGCTTGAGCTTGCCGACTATGTGGGCTCCACAAGCGGGATTATGGAGTATGCCAAAAGGAGCGACCACAAGGAGTTTATCATAGGAACGGAAAACAGTATCGCAGAGCATCTGCAATATGACCTGCCGGACAAGGTGTTCCATACCCTGTCAATGAAGTTTAT
>CAZGJQ010000045.1:0-15096 GCA_964525815.1 uncultured Oscillospiraceae bacterium | reverse complement strand
GAAATGAGGCTTCCTTTATGTGAGATGGATGACAAGGATAACAAAAAGCTGTTTGAGCAGATGCGCTTACATAATCTGATTAAATAAAAAAACCGGAAAAAGGACAGTTAAAATGACAGATATTATTTTATGCGGAGCATCCGGAAGGATGGGCAAGGCTGTGGCCGCTTACGCAGGTGAAAACGACTGCAGAGTTGTAGCCGGAGTGGATCTGAATGCCTCGGAAGCCGAATTTCCGATTGTAAAAAGTATAAACGATGTAGAGGTTCGTGCCGACGTTGTTATCGACTTCTCTCACCATACTGCGGTGGAGCAGCTGATTCCATATGCAAAAAAAACGCATATTCCGCTGGTTATTGCGACCACAGGACATAACGAAGAGGAGCTTAATGGTATAAATAAGCTCTCTAAGAGCGTTCCGGTATTTTATTCGAGAAATATGTCACTCGGAGTAAATCTGCTTATTAATATATGCAAAAACGCTGCTGCCGCTTTGGGGAGCAGCTTTGATATAGAAATAATTGAGAAGCACCACAACAGGAAGCTGGATGCTCCCAGCGGAACGGCTCTTATGATTGCGGAGGCAATAAAGGAGGTAAGAAGCGGAGCCGAATATGTTTATGACAGAACCCGCGATATGCAGCCGAGACAGAAAAACGAAATAGGCATTCAGGCTGTTAGAGGCGGAAACATCATAGGCGAGCATGAGGTTCTGTTCTGCGGCAACAGCGAGGTTTTATCCGTTTCCCATTCCGCATCCAGCCGTGAGCTGTTTGCGGAGGGAGCATTAAGAGCCGCCGCTTATATAAAGAGCAAGCAGAAGGGGCTTTATTCTATGAAGGAGCTCCTGCTGGAGGTAAGCGGCGGCACAAATGCTAATACAGAAAGGCCTTTGTCCGTATAGAATACACAAGGGAGGGTAGTTAATGCGTTTTATAAAAATGCACGGAGCGGGGAACGATTATATATATTTCGACTGCCTCCGTGATAAGATAAGCAATCCGGGCGAGCTTGCCGTAAGGCTTTCCGACCGTCATTTCGGAATCGGAGGCGACGGCATTGTTCTTATTTGTCAATCGGATGCTGCCGATGCGAGAATGCGTATGTTTAACGCCGACGGCAGCGAGGGCAGGATGTGCGGCAATGCGATTCGCTGTGTCGGAAAATATTTATATGACAATAATATTGTAAAAAAGGAAATAATAGAGATAGAGACCCTTTCCGGCATAAAGAGATTAAGAATGATTATAAAAAACGGTATAGCGGCAGGAGCACGGGTAGATATGGGCAGAGCGATTATATATCCGCCGGACATCCCTGTGCTCTTAGAGGGGAACAGTGTCGTTGACAGAGCGGTATCTATAGACGGAGAGAAATATAATATTACCTGTGTAAGCATGGGCAACCCGCACTGCGTGATTTTTACGGATAATGTTGAAGCAATCGATTTACCACGGGTAGGTCCGAGGTTTGAAAATAACCCCTTGTTTCCTGAGCTGGTCAACACAGAGTTTGCGGAGGTTATCGACCAAAACCGGTTGAAAATGCGGGTCTGGGAGCGGGGGAGCGGCGAGACCCTTGCCTGCGGAACCGGAGCATGCGCCACTGTGGTTGCGGCAGCACTCTGCGGATACTGCGATATGAATACGCCGGTTGAGGTAATCCTCAGAGGCGGTAAATTGATTATAGAATATACCGATAATGCGGTCTTCATGACCGGAGAGGCAATAAAAGTGTTTACAGGAGAAATAGATATATGAGAATAAACAGTAACTATAATAAAATGAAGGACAGCTATCTGTTCCTTAATATAGCTAAAAAAACCAAGGCGTTTATGGAAGCAAATCCGGACGCACCTGTTATAAAAATGGGAATAGGGGATGTTACGCTGCCCTTACCTGCCGCCTGTGTAAACGCAATGAAAAAGGCGTGCGACGAAATGGGGTTAAAGGAGACCTTTAAGGGGTACGGCGATTATGAAGGATATGCCTTTCTTCGTGAAGCGATAGCGGATTATTATAAGCAGTTCGGTGTTACTGTAGGAGCAGACGAGGTTTTTGTCTCTGACGGAGCAAAAAGTGACATAGGCAACATACTCGATATATTTGACAGCGACAATATCGTTATGGTTCCCGACCCCGTTTATCCCGTTTACGTGGACACCAATATAATGGCAGGCAGGCAGGTTATTTTTGCGGACGCTAACCAGTCAAACGGCTTTTTACCCGCTCCCGATAAAAATGTAAAGGTTGACATAATATATCTGTGCTCCCCGAACAACCCCACCGGAGCTGTATATGACAGAGCCGGTCTCAAGACTTGGGTTGATTATGCCAACGAGCAGGGTGCGGTAATTCTGTTCGATGCGGCATACGAGGCGTTTATAAGCGATAAGGAGCTTCCTCACAGTATTTTCGAAATAGACGGCGCAAAGACCTGCGCAATTGAATTCTGTTCTTTTTCAAAAACAGCAGGCTTTACGGGAACCCGCTGCGGCTATACGGTGATCTCCAAGGAGCTGGTAAGGGAGGGAAAAAGTCTGCTTGAGTTATGGCTGCGCAGACAGTCCACAAAGTATAACGGCACTCCCTATATTATACAGAGGGGAGCCGAGGCTGTTTTCTCGGACGAGGGCAGGAAACAGATTAAGGCAAACATAGATTATTATAAGCAGAACACAGCAATACTGGGAGAGGTACTGTCCGAAAAAGGCATAACCTTTTTCGGCGGGCATAATTCGCCCTATATATGGCTGAAGTGTCCGAACGGTATGAAGAGCTGGGAATTCTTTGACTTTTTGCTCTCCGAATGCAACATAGTCGGTACACCCGGAAGCGGCTTCGGCAATAACGGAGAGGGTTATTTCCGCCTTACCGGCTTCGGCAGCCGAGAGAACACATTGCTTGCGGCATCCCGTATGAGGGAGAAGCTTTAATCATATAAATGAAACATAAACCGTGACTCAATTCATAAATAAGATAATATAAGCCGTACAAGCCCCTGTAAACTCGGTGAAAATGAAATAAATATAAAAATTATTTCATAATCCTATTGACACATCCCTCTTTGTGTGTTATAATTTGCTTAATTATTAACAGTATTACAAGCTGAAGAGGGGATTGGTTGTTTTGAACGGACGTAACAACGAAAACGGGAATATACAGGGAATACAGGCTCTTACCGAGCGTATCAAGAACAAAAATATAATCGAAGAAACGTATTACGGTAAGTTTGATGTCAAGAGGGGACTGCGCAATGCGGACGGTACCGGCGTGCTGGCTGGTCTTACCCGAATTTGTAATGTTCACGGATATATTATCGACGAGTACGAGAGGGTTCCTTACATGGGGCAGCTCTTTTACAGGGGTATAAATATCAACGATATTATAGATGCCTGCGTAAAGGAGAACAGATTCGGCTATGAGGAGGTCGCATGGCTGCTGCTTTTCGGTACGCTTCCTACGCAGAATGAGCTGGAGTCCTTTGAGGTGCTGCTGGAGACGCAAAGGGAGCTGCCGAGGGATTTTGTGGAAGACATAATCATGAAGGCGGCTTCTCCGAACATAATGAACAAGCTGGCACGCAGCGTGCTTGCTTTGTACAGTTATGACGATAACGCAGAGGATAATTATGCGGAGAATCTTTTAAAGCAGTCCGTTTCCTTAATAGCAAGACTGCCTTCCATTATGATAGCCGCCTATCAGGTTAAGCGAAGGGCTTATGACGGAAAGAGCATTTACCTTCATCAGCCCCGTCCCGGACTTACCTTTGCGGAGAATATTTTGTCCATGCTCAGGAAGAACAGGAAATATACACAGGAAGAAGCGCTGCTTTTGGATAAGTGCCTAATACTCCATGCAGAGCATGGAGGAGGAAACAATTCCTCCTTTGCCTGCCGTGTGCTTTCTTCATCGGGTACGGACACCTACTCAGCAATCGCAGCCGGAATAGGCTCGCTCAAGGGTCCGCGCCACGGCGGTGCCAATATCAAGGTAACCGAGATGCTCGACTGTATGAAAGCGGGTATTAAGGATTATAAGGACGATGTGGAAATTAAGGACTTTCTTGCTAAAATAGTAAAGAAGGAGGCGGGTGACCGCAGCGGACTTATATACGGTATGGGTCATGCAATTTATACCTTGAGTGACCCGAGAGCCGTTGTTCTGAAGGAAAACGCCGTGAAGCTGGTTAAGGAAAAGGGGTTTAAGCAGGATTTTGCCCTGTTAGATGCCGTGGAGCGGCTTGCGCCGGAAGTGCTGTCCGATATAAAGAGCGATAAAAAGACCGTATGTGCCAATGTGGATTTGTATTCCGGGCTGGTTTACCGTATGCTCGATATTCCGGAGGAGCTCTATACTCCGCTGTTTGCGGTGGCAAGGATGGCGGGCTGGTGCGCTCACCGTATCGAGGAGGTTATATCCTGTAAAAGGATAATACGTCCCGCATACAGACCGATTCAGGAATCGGTTAATTATGTCCCGATAAACGAAAGAAAATAGATTTATGAAAGGATGATTAATAAGAGTGGGTTACACAATTGCGGAAAAAATCATTAAAGCACATCTGCTGTCCGGTAATATGGAAAAGGGCAGTGAAATTGGTTTAAGAATCGATCAGACGCTTACTCAGGATGCGACGGGAACCATGGCTTATCTTGAATTCGAGGCTATGGGAATCCCAAGGGTAAAGACCGAGCTTTCGGTCGCTTATATAGACCATAATACCCTGCAATCCGGCTTTGAGAATGCAGACGATCATAAGTATATACAGACAATCGCAAAAAAGCACGGACTGTTTTTCTCCCGTCCGGGTAACGGAATATGTCATCAGGTTCATCTTGAGCGGTTCGGCGTTCCGGGTAAAACCCTTATAGGGTCGGACAGCCACACCCCAACGGGAGGCGGTATCGGTATGCTTGCCTTCGGAGCGGGTGGTATGGATGTTGCGGTTGCCATGGGCGGAGGCGCATACTATATAAATATGCCGAAAATGGTCAAAATAAACCTGACAGGTAAGCTTAGCGATTGGGTTTCCGCAAAGGATATAATCCTTGAGGTTCTGCGTATCATGAGCGTCAAAGGCGGAGTAGGCAAAATCGTGGAGTACGGCGGTGAGGGAATAAAAACGCTGTCTGTACCCGAGCGAGCGACCATAACCAACATGGGTGCCGAGCTTGGCGCTTCCACCTCCATTTTTCCGTCGGATGAGATAACAAGAGAGTTTTTGAAGGCGCAGGGAAGGGAAAAGGATTTCGTACCGCTTGTGTCGGATGAGGATGCGGTATATGACGAGATTGTAGATATAGACCTTAGCACCCTAAAACCTATGGTAGCCTGCCCACACAGTCCGGATAACGTAAAAGCAGTAAGCGAAATTGGAGAAAAAGAAATTGATCAGGCTATTATCGGCTCCTGTACAAACTCCTCCTATGTAGACCTGATGAAGGCAGCTTATATATTAAAGGGTAAATCTGTTGCCGATAATGTAAGCCTTTCGTTGGCTCCCGGCTCCAAGCAGGTATTCAATATGCTTGCCCAAAACGGTGCGCTGGCCGATATTATAGCGAGCGGTGCGAGAGTGCTGGAGAGCGCCTGCGGACCCTGTATCGGAATGGGACAGTCTCCCAAGAGCGGCGGAATAAGCCTGCGTACCTTTAACCGCAATTTCGAAGGCAGAAGCGGCACAAAGGATGCCCAGATTTATCTTGTTTCCCCTGAGGTTGCGGCATATTCCGCAATAAAAGGAGTGCTGTCCGACCCCACGGAAATGGGAAAAGAGCCTGAGATAAAGCTGCCCGAGGAATTTCTCATTAACGATAATATGATAATAAGCCCCGCACCTGCAGAGGAAGCGGACAGCATAGAGATAGTCAGAGGACCTAATATCAAGCCCTTCCCGAAGAGCGAGGAGCTTGATGACTGCATAGAAGCGGAGTGCATACTCAAGGTAGGAGACAATATAACCACCGACCATATAATGCCGGCGGGAGCAAAGATACTGCCCTATCGCTCCAACATTCCCTTCCTTTCAAAATACTGCTTTGCGGTTTGCGATGAGGAATTCTCCGAGCGGTCCAAGGAAAAGAACGGGGGTATTGTAGTCGGGGGAGCAAACTACGGACAGGGAAGCTCAAGAGAGCATGCCGCTCTTGTTCCGCTATATTTAGGAGTAAAAGCGGTCATTGCAAGGAGCTTTGCCCGAATTCATGTCGCCAACCTTATCAATGCCGGAATTATTCCGCTGACCTTTGAAAACGAGGATGATTACGAGCAGATAGAGCAGGGAGATAATCTGAGTCTCGACAATATAAAAAATGACTGTATTAACAGCGAGAGGACTGTTCTTGTTAATAAAACAAACGGGAAAAGGATTACGTTGAATATCAGCCTGTCCAAGAGACAGCGGGATATTCTCGCTGCGGGAGGACTGCTGAACTATACAAAAGAAGGAGAGAGATGATGGCGAAAATAAGGATGACAACACCGCTGGTCGAGATGGACGGCGACGAGATGACAAGGGTTATATGGCAGAAGATTAAGGAAATACTCTTAGAGCCGTATATAGACCTAAAGACCGAGTATTACGACCTCGGGCTGGAGAAACGCAACGAGACAGACGATAAAATAACAATCGATTCCGCTCTTGCCACAAAAAGGCTGGGGGTTGCGGTCAAGTGTGCGACCATAACACCGAATGCGGAAAGGATGCCCGAATATAATCTCAAGGAGATGTGGAAGAGTCCCAACGGCACAATACGAGCTATTTTGGACGGAACGGTTTTCCGCACACCCATTGTGGTAAAGGGGGTCACACCCTATGTTCCGGGCTGGAGGGCACCTATTTCCATAGCAAGACATGCTTACGGGGATGTTTATAAGGGAGTAGAGGCGAGGGTTCCGGACGGAGCGAAGGCGGAGCTGGTAGTTACCGAAAAGGACGGTACACAGACGAAGAAGCTTATTCATGATTTTGATACCGCCGGAATTATTCAGGGCATACACAACACGGATAAGAGCATTGAGAGCTTTGCCCGAAGCTGCTTTAACTATGCGCTGGAGCTTAAGCAGGATCTGTGGTTCTCCACCAAGGACACAATTTCCAAGACCTATGACCATCATTTCAAGGATGTTTTTGCGGATATATATGAAAAGGAATACAAGGAGAGGTTCGAAAAGGCGGGTATAGAATATTTTTATACGCTTATTGACGATGCCGTGGCAAGGGTTATGCGCTCGCAGGGCGGCTTCCTCTGGGCATGCAAGAATTATGACGGTGATGTTATGTCCGATATGATTGCGACAGCCTTCGGCTCGCTTGCGATGATGACCAGTGTTCTGGTTTCGCCTGACGGCACTTATGAATACGAGGCTGCACACGGAACGGTACAGCGGCATTATTATAAGCATCTTAAGGGCGAGGAGACCTCCACCAACTCGGTGGCGACCATATTCGCCTGGACCGGAGCGCTCCGCAAGAGAGGAGAGCTGGACGGTATTGATGAGCTGGTTGACTTTGCAGACAGGCTTGAAAAGGCGTGCACCGACACCATTGAGGGAGGAGTTATGACCAAGGATATGGTTGCGCTCTCCACCCTTCCGAATAAAAAGGCAGTTAATACAATAGAGTTTCTTGAGGCGATTGCCGCAAGACTTTAATAAGGATTATAAGAATGCCCGGATTTATTCCGGGTGTTTTTATTTTTTTTTTTGTTTCTCTTGAAAATAATCAGCATTTAAGTTATTATAATAACAAATAATAAATTTAGGGTGAGGTTCTTGCGACAGGCTTTTTTGCGTAAAAAAGATAAAAACGGCGTTATATATTATATAAGCCCGCTTTTCAACTCGTATAATATTCCGCATATGTTCAGTACCCGGCAGGGCGGTGTAAGCGAGGGTGTTTTCGGGAGCCTTAATTTCGCACTCGGCGGCGGGGATATAAGAGATACCCAGGCAAATGTAAGACGGAATCATGCACTTGCCGCTGATGTCTTTGGACTGACCGAGGAGGATATTTGCAGGAGCAACCAAACCCATTCTTCAACCGTTGAGATTGTAAACAGCACCCACAAGGGCAAGGGAATTAGCAAGCAGCCTTTTTTGCGGGGAGTGGACGGACTGGCTACAAAGGAGAAGAATCTTATCCTATCTATAAGAACCGCCGATTGCGTTCCTGTTTTGCTGTATGATTATATAAATAAGGTATGCGCAGCCGTTCATGCGGGCTGGAGGGGAACACTATCTCGCATAAGCGTAAATGCTATTGAAAAAATGCGCTCTTTGGGAGCTCAAGCCGATAATATAATTGCAGCGATAGGCCCATGCGTAGGTTCTTGCTGTTACGAGGTAGGCGAGGAGGTTTACGGAGCTTTTATAAGCTCGGGCAGAGCCTTTGAGCAGTGCTTTTCATCCCGCAATGGTAAGCTGTTCCTGGATTTGACGAAGGCAAACGAGCTGATTCTGTTAAAGAGCGGTATAAAAGAAGAAAACATATCCTCGGCAGACCTTTGTACTTGTTGCAACGAGAGCGATTTCTTCTCCCACCGCAGAAGCGGACAGAACAGGGGTACTATGAGCGCATTGATAGTGATAGAATAGTTTTTTGGGAGGTAAATAGCTAATATGGCAAGGATATTTCATTGTGCGGACATACATTTAGACTCTCCCTTTTCCCTTGTGTCCCCTAAGGAGGCGGAGCAGAGAAAAAGAGAGCTGCGAGCGGCATTCACCTCCGCATTAATGTTTGCAAAGCAGCAGAAGAGTGAGCTGCTGTTTATCAGCGGGGATCTTTTTGACTGCGAATATGTTACAAGAGACACAAAGGAGATGCTGGTAAGCGAGCTTGGTAAGCTGAAGGAATGCAGAATATTCATATCCCCCGGTAACCATGACCCGTATAACGATGCGTCTCCGTACAAGACAATTGACTTTCCTGAAAATGTGCATATTTTCGGAGAGGAAAAGGAGTGCGTATGCATAGACGAGCTGGGAGTGGATGTTTACGGCGTAGGGTTCGGTACTGCTGTTTATTCTAAGAGCCCGGTTGTCGGTTACCGTATTAAGAATCCGGACAGGATTAATATTTTAGTCTGCCATGGTGAGCTCTCCAACCCTCTGTCCACAAACGGTCCGATAACAAAGAACGAGATAGCCGCCTCCGGCTTTGATTATATCGCACTCGGTCATGCCCACAAGCCGAGCGGTGTTTTATGCGAGAACGGTGTTTATTACGCATATCCGGGCTGCATAGAGGGCAGGGGATTTGATGAGACGGGATACAAGGGTGCTTTATACGGTACCGTTGAAAAGGGAAAGGTACATCTTAATTTCGAGACCTTTTCAAAGCGCAGGTACGAGATAATCAGCATAGATATAGACGTAATACAGAGCAGGGCTCAGGCACTCGAGCATATCAGGTCACAGATTCGAAGCTATAACAGCGACACCGCTCTGAGGATAATCCTTACGGGAAGGGTTGCCGAGGGGTTTCTTATATCCGAGGGAGAAATCGGTAAGGGAATGGGGTTTCCGTACCGCTTGGAGATAAAGGATAGGACTACACTCGAGCCCGATTTCGGAGAGCTGGAGCAAAGCTCCACACTTAAGGGAGTGTTTTATCGCTTTATGAGGGAGCATATGGATAATTGCACTCCCGCAAGCGAGGAATATTATATTGCGCTTCAAGCTCTTAAATATGGGCTCTGCGCACTTGACGAGAGGAATGTCATTGATTTTGGGGAATATGAGATATGAAGAATATAACCATTGAGAGGATAGAAATAGTCTCCTTCGGGAAGCTGAAAATGATTCAGGTTAAGCCTGAAACCGGAATAAATCTGCTCTCTGCCCCCAATGAGAGCGGGAAGAGTACTCTCGCCGCTTTTATAAAATTTATATTTTACGGCTATACGAGCGGCAGGATGCAAAGCATTATAGAAAACGACAAAAAGCTCTATACACCGTGGGACAATCCGCAGTCAGAGGGAGCTGTTTACATAAGCACGGACAGCGGAAGGTATAAAATAGAGCGGAAGTATCTTCAGAGCGGAAAGGAAGCTCTGGAGGTCTTTGAGACCAGAAGCGGAAGGTCGCTTAACACGGGCGTTCAGCCCGGGGAGTATTTTTTCGGGGTGAACGAGCAGGTTTTTGAAAAAACAGCGTTTTTCCGGCAGCTTACCCTGCCGTCTTCCAAAGATGACTATATAGCCGAGCAGCTCCAGAATATAGCTATGTCCGCCGATGAGAAGATAAATACAAAAAAGGCGCTTGAGAGGCTCACTAAAGCAAAGAATATGCTCTCGGGCAGAGCGGGAAGAGGACTTATCCCCAAGCTGGAAGAGGAGCGGGAGGAGCTGGAGATAAAGCTCGCACAGGCGTCCGAGGTGAACAGGCAGGTACAGGCATATTCAGACAAGATAGCCGAGGCTAAGCGTTTTGTTTCGGATCACGGAAGAATCATAGCCGAGCTTAACGACGAGCACAAAAACATTATCAAGTACGAGGCCTTTTTAAGGCTCACAAACCTGAGAGAGCTTGAACGCAATAAGGTGCAGTCCGAGAAGGATTATCAGGAGACCGCAGCTCTTCTGAAAAAGAAGGAGCTGCCCGGCAGTCAAAGGATTAATTCGTTAATGACGCAGAACGCTGTGTATAAGACCGATTGCCGCTCACGGGAAAAGGTCTTTGATGATCTGCGCCGTGAGGAGTCGGAGCTGGAAAGGCTGCAGAGCGAGGGGAGTATAGACCGTAGAACAGCGGAGAACGCTAAAAAGAAGGCTAAGCTCTACAGAATGACAAGCATAGCCTCGGCATTGATGTCCGTAATGCTTGCGGCAGGCGGTGCTTTCCTGATTTGGCTGCTTGTACCCGCAGTGTTAACGGCAGCAGCTACTGCAGCGGCGGTTATTGCTCAGCGAAGGCTCTTTAAGACGCATAATGCCGCTGGGTATGGCGAGCTGATGGCAAAAATGAGCGATTACCCTCTCGTAGAGCAAAGAATTACGGATAAAAAGCAAAAAATCATATCTTTAAATGACCTTTATACCGAGCTGGTTAAAAAAACGGAGGAGCAAAAGAAAAAGCTGGAAGCGGACATTTCCGAATATGTGGACATAGATAATTCAATGAGCTATGACGAGCAGATAGAGTATATATCCGAAGCAGCTCAAAAAATCGCAAAAAAACAATTTGTATACCGAGAAAAGTGCGAATCCTTTGAAAAAAGGGTCTCCGAGGTTAATGTGGAGGCTCTTGCCGAAGAGGCATCGGGAGCGGTGAAGCCGGAGAGGGAAAAGTCCAAGGTGGAGAAGGAGCTAAGCTTCTATTCAAAGCAAATGAAGATATATCAGGACAGAGAGCGGGAAAACGAGCGGCAGAAGGCAATGCTTGAGGGCAAGGGAAGCGACCCTGCGGTCATAACCGGGAAGCTACAGGCGGTAAAAGCAGGAATAACCGAGTACAACAGTAAGCACGCATCCCTTGAGCTTGCAATTGAGAAGCTCAACGCTGCGAGCGATTATATGAAGAGCACGGTTGCTCCGAGAATAAACAGATATGCCGGAGAATTTTTCAACAGAGCTACCAATGAAAAATACAAGGCTCTGTCCGTGGATACCGCACTTGCGATGAGCTTTGCGGACGAAGCGGGTGAAAAGAGCTGTGATTATCTTTCGGCGGGAACAAGGGACAGCGCATACCTTTGTCTAAGGCTTGCGCTTATAAGGCTTTTGTACGGTGAGATAAATCCGCCGATAATACTTGACGATGCCTTCGGAAGAATTGACGACGACAGGCTGGAGGCTATGCTGATTTTGCTCTCCGAGGCGGAAACAGGCTCGCAGATATTCATTTTCACCTGCGGAGAAAGGGAGAAGGAGCTGCTGCAGGCAGCCGGAAAGACTTATACGGAGTTGTCACTGACACAGAAGTAAAGAAGGGTTTATTATGCTACAAAGGGATACTTCGATACGCTATCTCAAGGGAATAGGCGAGGCGAGGGCTGCCTCGTTTGCCTCTCTGAATCTGAATAGAGCGGAGGACCTGTTATATTTCTTTCCGAGGACATACGAGAACAGGGGAGATGTATCAAGGACAGCATCCGCTTCCGAGGGGGAGATATGCTCTCTGGTTGTAACCATAGACAGCCCTCCCAGCGAGCGGACCTCCAAGAACGGTCTTGTATACACAAAGACAACGGCAAGCGATGAAACGGGCTCTGTCGAGCTGGTTTTCTTCAATCAGAAGTGGGTTGCAAAATCCCTTGCGACGGGAAGAGTTTTTAGGGTATACGGCAGGATTACGCACGGTCTGTTTGGGAGCAGTATGCTCTCTCCGATTATTGAAGCGGTTTATGAAGGCAAAGAGCTCAAGGACATTATACCCGTTTATCCGCTTACCAGGGGACTGACCCAAAAAATAGTTGCAGATGCGGTAAAGCAGGTATTGCCCCTTTGCGAGCAGGTAAAAAACACGCTGCCCGATAGCATTATTAAGCAGTTCGGATTGGCAGACATTAGTACCGCTTTACGGAATATGCATATACCTGCGGACAGTGAATCCTTAAAAAAAGCAAGGCACACCCTTGCTTTTGAGGAGCTGCTTGTATATAGGCTTGCACTGAGCAGAATGAAAAGCAGCGGAACCGAAATGAAGGCGCCTTTGATGGATTATAAAGGCACGGGGATAGCAAAATTCTTCGAGTCATTGTCCTTTCAGCTAACAGGAGCTCAGGAAAGGGTTGTAAAAGAAATTTTAACCGACCTATGCAAGGAAAAGCCTATGATGCGGCTGGTGCAGGGGGATGTGGGCAGCGGTAAGACCGTGCTTGCGGCTGCTGCGATATACTTCACGGTAAAGAACGGTTACCAGGCGGTGATGATGGCACCTACCGAAATTCTTGCGAATCAGCACTACAAGACATTGAAGGAGCTGCTGTCCCCATTTGGGATAGAAACATGCCTCCTAACAAGCAGCCTAAAGCAAAAGGAGAAGCAAGAAGCAAAAAAATCGATAGCAGACGGCACCATAAGGGTTGCGGTGGGAACCCATGCGCTTATTCAGAGCAATGTTGAGTATAAAGCTCTGGGGCTTGCCGTAACCGATGAGCAGCATAGGTTCGGTGTGATGCAAAGAGCCTCTCTTGTGGAAAAGGGGGAAAAGGAGAGACTCAGAGCGCATACGCTGGTCATGTCTGCAACCCCCATACCGAGAACTCTATCCCTGATTCTCTACGGTGATTTAGAGGTCAGTTTGTTGGACGAGATGCCGCCGGGCAGACAAAAAATTGAGACCTATTCGGTGGGCAGCGATTACAGGGACAGAATATATGAGTTTATCAGGAAGCAGATAGCGCTTGGTCATCAGGCATACATAATCTGCCCCCTGGTGGAGGAGAACGAGGATATTCCCCGCAAAGCGGTGGAGGCATATGCGGAGACGCTCAGAAGCAGCGTTTTCAGCGATATAAAAATAGGGTTTATACACGGCAGATTGTCCGGTAAGGCAAAGGAAAGGGAAATGCGGGAGTTTGAGTCCGGCATCAGTAAGGTGCTTGTATCCACTACTGTCGTGGAGGTTGGAGTGGATGTGCCGAATGCAACCGTAATGCTTATAGAGAACGCCGAGTGCTTCGGGCTGTCCCAGCTCCATCAGCTGCGGGGCAGAATCGGAAGAGGAAGGGCAAAATCATATTGTATCCTTATGAGTGATACCAAGAGTGCAAAAACAAAGGAACGCCTTGATATTATGACAAGAACAAACGACGGGTTTGAAATTGCGGAAGCCGACCTGAAGCAGCGCGGTCCGGGAGACTTCTTCGGTGAACGGCAAAGCGGAGAGATCAGCTTCAAATGTGCAGACATTGCGGATATGACGCTCATCAGCCAAACAAGCGAAGCCGTTAAAATGCTTAACGACTATCCGGAAAACGAGAAGGAAGAGCTGGCGGAAGCGGTAGAGAAATTCCTTATAAAAACAAGAGACGGGAAGACCTTTAACTGATAATGAGAATAGGAAAAACAGTTTTTGAAAACGGAATATTTTTAGCTCCCATGGCGGGTATCACCGATTATGCTTTTCGCTCCGTTTGCGTTATGCTCGGAGCTGAGTGCGTGTGCTCCGAATTGATTTCATCAAAGGCAACGGTATTCGGCGACAAAAAAACAAAAATACTTGCCCGGCTGCGTGAGGACGAGCGCCCCGCAGGAATACAGATTTTTGGCAGCAGCCCGCTTATAATGGCAAAGGCTGCGGAGGCTTTGCTTGAATACAGACCCGCTTTTATTGATGTTAACATGGGCTGCCCCGTGCCTAAGCTGGTGTCAAATCGGGAGGGATGCGCATTGATGAAGCAGCCTGTGCTGTGCGGGGAGATCGTTAAGGAGGTTGTCGGAGCGGTTAATGTACCGGTAACCGTGAAAATACGCAAGGGGTTTGACGAAAACAGCGTCAATGCGGTCGAGGTGGCAAGGTTATGTGAGCAAAACGGCGCTTCGGCGGTTTTTGTGCACGGTAGAACAAGGACACAGATGTATTCGGGAAAGGCTGATTGGGGTATAATAAAGGAAGTTAAGGAAAGCGTTTCCGTTCCGGTGGTAGGTAACGGAGACATTGTGGACGGGCAGAGCGCAAAGCAAATGCTTATAATGACCGGCTGCGACGGAATAATGGTAGGCAGAGCTGCGTTCGGAAACCCTTGGGTTTTTGAGGAAATAACTTCCTTTTTTGCAGGTAAACCGTACACAGAACCGGACAATAAGCAAAGAACGGATATAATTAAGCTGCAGTTCAAGCGGTTGGAGGAGGATAAGGGAAGCCGTGCTTTGGTGGAAGCGAGAAAGCATTTGTCCCGTTATATTAAGGGTATGCACGGCTCTGCGGCGGTAAGAAACAGAATAAATTCGGTGCGCACTCAAGCTGAGATAGAACAGATTCTCGAAGAAATATTTACATGATTCTGCAAATACAACATATTGTATAATATTCCCATTTGTTTTACATAATACTACCATAATTTGTGCAATGCGACAAAAAATCACAAAAAAAACAGCTAAAAATAACCGATTGTACAATCTTTACAAAATGTAAAAAAAATTCGTTT
>CAZGJQ010000044.1:0-15152 GCA_964525815.1 uncultured Oscillospiraceae bacterium | reverse complement strand
AAATAGAAAGGCTGAGCATTACCGCCAAGCAAAGCAGAAGGGACAGAATCCTTTTTTTCATTACAATTCTCCGTTTCTGTTATTTTTATTGTTTATTCAATAACTAATTTACCGAAAAACTCGGGGCGGTGGAAGTCCGGGGTATCAGCTTGAATTGGAGACCACATTCCGTAATGCGGATGCTCGGTTTTGTCTCCGCACTTGTAGAAGTTCCCGAAAAAAACACTTCCTTTTTTTAAGTCGCATTTTCCGAACAGAGCCTCAATCATCCCGATTGAAAAAAAGCTCTCAATTGTCCAGCACTCATCCTGCCTGTTCGCCTTAACCTCGGGCAGCGAAGTAATTTCGTGAATATTCCGTTTATTCCTTCTTTCCTTACGTACGGATGCAAGAAAAGCTCCGTTTGAGTTAACCTCAAAGTTCATATATAAAGGACTATCGCTGTTAAAGCGGACAAAGAATTCCAGGCAGCTGTCCTCGTATACAGGATCTCCGTATTCGGTACAGAGTGCTCTCGGGTTCCTCTCGACGGCGGTCATTTTCAGGGCAAAGCCTTTGTTTTTAACATATATAAGCTGTGCATATGCTTTTGGGGTATACCCTTCTCCCCATTTGTATGAATCAATTTTTGCCTTTGGAGCGTCCGAAAAATCTATTTCCCCGATTGTGATTATTTTGTAAAAAGACATATACCCTCCGTACACATTCAATAAGCATATATTATCACTTTTCTTGTCGGATGTCAACTTTCGATAAAATAATTTTTAATGTAATGAATAACACCGTTTTTTTTAGCTTTTTTCTGCTAAAAAAGTCTGTTCTCACTAACTACGATTTTTCACCTTTTCTTATGAATTCAATTGCGGAAAGCGCTGCTTTGGCACCTTCACCGACCGCTACAGAAATTTGCATAACGCCACCGGTACAGTCCCCCGCCGCAAACATGCCGGGCACATTGGTGCTCATTTTTTCATCCACCAAAATACTGTTTCCGTTGGTTTCCACTCCGAGCTTTTTAGCCAAATCGGTCGCCGCCGCTGTTCCTACGGCTATAAAAACACCTGAAACCGATACTCTGCCGTTATCCATAAGCTCAATCCCCTCCAGCTTATTACCTCCGTAGACCTCTGCTATGGGTGTACCTATTACCCGAACCGAGGAGGGAATGTCTGCCTCAAGCTCCTTTCCGTCGGTAAACAGGGTAACCGAGGAAGCCACCGGCAGCAATTCGTTAATCTCGTGCAGCGCATATTCACCGCTGCCTATTACCGCAACCTGTTTTTTGCGATAGAAAAAAGCATCGCATACAGCACAATAGCTGACACCCTTGCCCTCAAAGGTGTCAAGCCCTTTTATTCTGAGCTTTTTTCTGGAGGCTCCGGTGGTAAGAATAACGCATTTTGCTTTAAAAGCATTGTTCTTTGTGATTATGGTGAACCCGTCCGCCCAGCTTATGTCCAGCACCTCGTCGCTTACCCTCTCGGCTCCGAGACGCTCTGCCTGCATAAGCCCCGTTTCCAGCAGCTCCTTTCCGGAAACAGGATTCGGTAGCCCAAAATAGTTTTCAATCTTTTCAGCTCTTTCGAGCGCTCCGTAGCCCAGCCCGATTATAGTGGTGGAAAGTCCGGCTCGGCAGGTATAAAGAGCGGCGGATAACCCTGCCGGTCCGCTTCCTATAATAATTACATCCTTCATAAAAACCTTCCTTTTTTTAAGCTTCATATATTCATATAGCATATTATACCGAGTATTGCACAAAAAAACAATGATTTTGTTTTAACTATGCTATAATTATGACAATCCCATATAGTGAAAAGCTATAACAAAATATAAATATTATTATCTTTACTATACCGAATGCTTGTAGTATAATAGCATAAGAAATAAATGACAGAGGAGTGTATATAATAATGAATAGTTCGATTATAGGCTATCCGAGAATAGGCGGATTGAGGGAGCTTAAGTTCCTGACCGAGAATTTTTTTAAAAAAAATATTAATGAGGAAGAGCTGAAGAGGGGTGCGGAGGAGCTCAGGAAAAAGCATTGGCAATACATTGCCGATAAAGGTATTGACCACATCCCGTCAAATGATTTTTCCTTTTATGATAACTTACTGGATACTGCGTTTTTATTAAATATAGTTCCCGAGCGTTACAGGTCTGTTGGCACACCGATATCGGTATATTTTGCGATGGCAAGAGGGCATCAGGACGGCGGGGAGGATGTAAAGGCACTTCCCATGAAAAAGTGGTTTAATACTAATTATCATTACATCGTTCCCGAGATTGACGACCAAACAGTTATAAGGCTTACCGGTACAAAACCGTTTGATGAGTTCGAGCAGGCTCTGTCCCTTGGTATAAAGACAAAACCGGTTATTATCGGTCCGTTTACCCTGCTTAAGCTGTCCGGATATACCGGAGCTAAAAAGGCAGAGGATTTTGCCGGGGAAGCGTTAAATGCTTACCGCGACATATTAGCAAGGTTTTCCTCCCTTGGAGCCGAGTGGGTGCAGCTTGACGAGCCCTTTTTGGTTACCGATCTGTCCTCTGAGGATAAAAGGCTTTTTAAGGATATTTATAGTCGACTACTGAATGATAAAAAGGAAATCAAAATATTGCTCCAGACATATTTTGGTGATATAAGGGATATTTATACAGAGGTTTGCTCCCTTGATATTGACGGACTGGGGCTTGATTTTATGGAGGGAAAGCAAAGCCTGTCCCTTATTGAAAAAAATGGTTTCCCAAAAGGGAAAAAACTGTTTGCGGGTGTTGTCAACGGCAAGAATATCTGGCGTAACGATTATGCAAGCACCCTCTCTCTTCTTGACCAATTGTGCAAATATGTAAGTAATGACGATATTGTAATAAACACCTCCTGCTCCCTGCTGCATGTTCCCTATACACTGGAGAACGAGCGCTTACCGAAGGAGCAGAGGGCACAGCTTGCGTTTGCTCAGGAAAAGCTGGATGAATTGGAGCAGTTAAAAGCATTGTTCGCCACTGACAACTCAAAAAAACACGATTTTTATACAGAGAATGTGAGGTTGCTTGAGAAACGCAGTGGTTTCGGAGACAAGGAGGTTCAGGATAGGGTTACCGCTCTGACCGATGCTGATTTCATCCGCTTACCTGAATTAGAGGTGCGGGAGAAAATACAAAGAGAAGCTCTGGTCCTGCCCTTTCTGCCGACTACAACAATCGGTTCTTTTCCTCAGACCGCAGAGGTTAAGTCCAACAGAGCAAAGTATAAAAAGGGAGAAATTACGCACGAGGAATACAAGAGGAATGTAAAGGCTAAGATTGCCTCCTGTATTAAGTTTCAGGAGGAGATCGGGCTGGATGTGCTTGTTCACGGAGAGTTTGAGCGTAATGATATGGTGGAGCACTTTGGTGAGAATTTGGAGGGCTTTCTTTTTACCGAGAAGGCATGGGTTCAGTCCTACGGTACAAGATGCGTTAAGCCGCCGATAATATGGAGCGATATTAAGCGTAAAAACCCCATAACCGTTGATTACAGCGTTTATGCGCAGTCTCTTACGAAGAATCCGGTTAAGGGAATGCTCACCGGTCCGGTTACCATACTGAACTGGTCATTCCCGCGTGAGGATGTGGAGAGCAGAGAAATGGCGCTGCAAATCGCACTTGCCATAAAGGAGGAGGTCGGCGACCTCGAAAAGGCCGGAATTCGTATCATTCAGGTTGATGAAGCGGCGCTTAAGGAAAAGCTACCCATCCGACGGGAGGACTGGCACTCCGGGTATCTCGACTGGGCAATCCCCGCATTCCGTTTAGTGCATTCCGGAGTAAAGGCGGAAACCCAGATACACACGCATATGTGCTACAGCGAGTTCAACGAAATAGTTAAGGATATAGATAATATGGACGCCGATGTCATATCCTTTGAGGCGTCCCGCTCCAAGCTTCTTATTGTGGATGCGCTTGTAAGAGCGGGATTTAAGACACAGGTTGGTCCCGGAGTTTATGATATTCATTCACCCCGAATCCCCTCGGAGGAGGAAATAATCCAAGCTATTAAGAGAATGCTTGAGGACAACAGGATTAAGAAGGAAAAGCTGTGGGTAAACCCGGATTGCGGGCTTAAAACAAGAGGGGAGACGGAGACCGCTCCCAGCCTTATAAATCTTGTAAATGCGGCAAAAAAAGCAAGAAAAGAGCTGATTTAGCTCTATTAAGATTATTAATACTATTAACAGGGCACATTTCTTTTTGTGCCGGACAGGGCGTGGTTAGTATGAGTATTACATCGCTGTTTAAGGCAGACAAAACGGTTGTCTCCTTTGAGATATTTCCTCCTAAGAGAGACGGCACTTTGATTAACCTGCAGCATACCATAAAGAGCCTTAAGAGCCACAACCCCGACTTTATCAGTGTAACCTTCGGTGCGGGGGGTACGGGCTTGGATGCCTCCACCTGGGATATTGCTAAGTCAATCAAGGAGGCACATGGAATTGAGCCGCTTGTGCATTTGACCTGCATAAGCCACTCCAAGGAGGAAATAGACCATATTTTGGAGAAGCTGTGTAAATACGGGCTGTATAATATACTTGCCTTGAGGGGGGATAAGAGCCCGGATAATCCTCCCAAAAAGGATTTTACATATGCAAGCGATTTAATTTCGTATATACAAGCGCAGGGTGATTTTTCAATCTCGGCAGCCTGTTACCCGGAGGGACATCCCGAATCGAAGAATCTGGTGCAGGATACTCTCAACCTTAAAAAAAAGGTGGATGCGGGCGCATCGCACCTGATTTCCCAGCTTTTTTTTGATAACGATATGTTTTATTCCTTCTTAGACAGAGCAAGGATAGCAGGGATAAACGTACCCGTTGATGCGGGTATAATGCCGGTAGTCAACAAGAATCAAATCGAGCGCATGGTAACGCTCTGCGGAGCGAGTCTGCCGAAAAAGTTCAGGAAGATGCTCGACAAGTACGAGGATAAGCCGGATGCTCTGCGGGATGCAGGCGTTGCATATGCCATAGATCAGATAGTGGATTTAATCTCTCAGGGGGTTGATGGCATACATCTTTACACGATGAACAACCCTATAATTGCGGAGCGGATTTATAATGGCTTTTCGAGTCTTATAGGCTGAACCGAAACGGAGGTGCGGGATGACCTTACAGCAGCTAAAGTATATAATAGAAATAGTAAACAGCGGATCCATGAGCGAAGCGGCAAAAAGGCTGTATATATCGCAGCCCAGCCTTTCAAATGCGGTTAAGGAGCTGGAGAAGGAGATAGGGTTAACCCTTTTTCTGCGTAATAACAAGGGTGTTGTGCTCTCGGTTGAGGGATCGGAGTTCTTAGGCTATGCACGTCAGATTGTTGAGCAAACCGAGCTTATGGAGGCAAGATATTTAAGCTCAAAGCCTGCCAGAGCCAGCTTTTCGGTTTCCACACAGCATTATTCCTTTGCGGTAAACGCTTTTGTGGCCTTGATAAAAAAGTACGGATACGATGAGTACGATTTTTATCTCAGAGAGACCAGAACCTATGAGATTATCGAGGATGTTAAGAGCCTGAGAAGCGAACTGGGAATACTTTATTTAAGCTCTTTCAACAAAAAAATTATAAAAAAGCTGTTAAAGGAAAACAAGCTGTTCTATAATCCTCTTTTTACTGCAAAGCCGCATATTTTTGTTAGTAAGCATAATCCGCTTGCACAAAGAAAGGATGTTACGCTCGAGGATTTATCAGATTATCCTTATCTTAGCTTTGAGCAGGGGACTTTCAACTCCTTTTATTTCAGCGAGGAGATACTGAGCACCGTTTATCGCAAAAAAAACATTGTGGTCAGCGACAGAGCAACCCTGTTCAATCTTTTGATAGGTCTTGACGGCTACACCATTTCTACAGGAATACTGAGTGCGGAGCTGGACGGAACCGATATTGTTTCGGTACCCTTACGGGCGGACGAATACATTTCAGTGGGCTGGATTTCGCACAAGGACATGGCGCTGAGTAAGCTTGGCGCTGCTTATATAGACGAGCTTAGAAGCATAATCAAAGAAAACGGGTTACAGACGGAGTGATAAAAAAAACAGGGACGGAATAAACCGTCCCTGAAAAACACAATAATCAAAGATATATAATTTCGAGCCTATTAAGCAGCGTTACACTCTGTGAAAGCAGTGTTTTTTGGAAAAGGGTTTTACGCTATTGTTACATTGGTTGCTCTGAGCTTGTTTGTGTCCTTGGGGTCCTTTTCAATATCGAACATGACCTTCTGACCCTCGTTCAGAGACTTGTAGCCATCCGACTGAATAGCTGAGAAATGAACGAAAACATCGTCTCCGCCCTCGTCGTTGGAAATAAATCCGTAACCTTTTTCTGCGTTAAACCATTTTACTGTACCCTTATTCATCGGTACCTCCAAAATAAATATTTCATACGCCTTTTGTAAGCAAAAAACTCACATCTGCCTCAGTCACCTAAACGAACAATGACCTTCAGCAAAACTGTGAGTTCATGATACATTCGGAATACATTTACTAATATAGCATATTAAAAACAGTTTGTCAATAGCGTTTTTTGCTTTTTAACATTCTTTCAAAAAACACTTGAAAAAAACTACCTCCTATATTTAGAAGGGTTGTGTATAAAGTTGATTTTTACGCTCCCGGGGCAGCAAAACCTACAGTTTATTATAAAAAAATCGAAAAAACCTATTGATTTTTTGATAAGTGTATGCTATACTGCAATTTGTGAAACGAAAGTGAGGTTAGTATCATGAAGGAAGGAATCCATCCCGCATACAAAAGCGTTACAATCAAGTGTGCCTGCGGAGAAGAATATGTTACTAAGTCCACAAAGGACGATATAAAGGTTGATATATGCTCAAAGTGTCATCCGTTTTTCACCGGAAAGCAAAAGTTTGTAGATTCTGGCGGACGGGTTGATAAGTTCAAGAGAAAGTTCAACCTTGAGTAAATATTTCTATGCATGAACAGCACATCTGTGCTGTTTTTTCATTATAGGGATTGTTATCGAAAAATGCGGAAGGTGGCATATCTATAAATAACAGGAAAGGCTGCTAATAAGAGAATTATATATGAATCTTGATATATTCAACGAAAAGGCTACTAAGGCCTTGCTGGTCTCGGTAAACGAGGATTTAAGCGAGCAGGAAAGCGAGGACTCGCTGGACGAGCTGGAGCAGCTATTGAACACAGCGGGAGCTGAGGCGGCGGCAAGAGTTACTCAGAACCGCAAATCTCCCGATCCAAGAACCTATATCGGCACCGGAAAGGTAAAGGAGCTGAGAGAGTTCATGAGCTTGCACGAGGATGAAATTGATTTAATAGTGTTCGACAACGAGCTTTCCCCCTCCCAGATAAAAAACCTCGAGGAGGAGCTGGATAAAAGGGTTATCGACCGCACCATGCTTATTTTAGATATTTTTGCTCTTCACGCATCAACGGGTGAGGGTAAGCTACAGGTTGAGATAGCATGTCTGCGTTACACGGCACCCCGCCTTATGGGTAAGGGAATGCAGCTATCCCGTCTGGGTGGCGGAATCGGAACGAGAGGTCCCGGTGAGAGTAAGCTGGAGAGCGACAGAAGGCATTTGAACAGGCGAATAAAAACCCTGAGCAGAGAGCTGCATGATTTGGATAGAACCAGAGAAGTCAAGCGGGCAGCCCGGGAAAAATCGGGAATAAAAACCGCCGCCATTATCGGATATACCAATGCAGGCAAATCCACGCTGTTGAACTATCTTACAGATGCGGGGATACTTGCGCAGGATAAGCTTTTTGCAACCCTTGACCCCACCACCCGCAGACTGACACTCCCGAGCGGCAACGAAATACTGCTCACCGATACGGTTGGTTTTATTGACCGTCTGCCCACTCACTTGATTAAAGCGTTTAAGTCTACTCTGGACGAACTGAAATATGCGGATATAATAATAAATCTTACCGACGCATCCGAGCCGGACAATAAGCGGGTCAAAAAGCAGGCGGTAACCGAGAGCCTGGTTACAGAGCTGGGAGCGGATAAGAAGCCGGCTATTAATGTTTTTAACAAAATTGACCGTGCTGTTGATGAGGATTATATACCCAGAAACGCAATATGCGTTTCCGCACTCAACGGCAGGGGAGTGGATAGGCTGCTCGACGAGCTGGATAGGATTCTATCAGAGGAAAAAAAGACACTCAGACTCTTCTTCAGCCACACACAGCAGGAGAAGGTTCCCGAGGTTTTTCGGTTTGCAAGAGTAATAAGCACCGAATACACTGACGAAGGAACTGTTATAACCGCAGAATGCGATGCAAGAGCAAGCGGAATGTTTGCAGAATATACGACTTAAATATTAAGGAGCAGACAGATGAAAAAAAGATTGTACGGTGATGGGATAAACGACGACACCGCCGCAATTCAGGAGCTTATCGACAGCAGTAAGGGACTGGTGCATCTTCCCGTTCCTAAGGAAAAATATCTTATAAGCAAAACGCTGCTGCTGCATTCTGATTTGGAGCTAAGGCTGGAGCCTTATACGGTAATCCAACTGATGCCGAACAGCAGCTGTCTGATGCTCCGCTGTGATGATTGTGTTAATGTTACGGTCAGGGGCGGAATATGGGATATGAACAATATGCAGCAGGAACCCAACCCCTTATGGATAAAGACCTACGGTAAGGTTACTCACAACGATTATGATGAGCGTTATATGGGCTGCCTGATGCGTTTCTTTAAAATAAAGAACCTGACCTTGCAGGGAATAACCCTCAGGGATCCGGTTACCTTCGGTATTCAGATGGCGGAGATTTATCAGTTTACTGTTGACAGCATAACCTTTGATTATAATCAAGGTAATCCCGTGCTTGCCACAATGGACGGTGTTCATGTTGAAGGCGGGTGCAGGTTCGGAAGGATAACCAACCTGAAGGGAAGATGCTATGACGATCTTTTAGCGCTCAACGCCGACGACTTTCACCGTGGTGACATACAGGATATATCGGTGGACGGAATTTATTCGGACAAGGGACACAGCGCTGTGCGAATGCTTTCCTGGGGCAGCAATATACGCCGCATTTCCATTTGTAACGTGTTCGGTACCTTTTATCAGTATTGTATCGGAATAACCAAGTACTACAGCGAGGAGGGTATCGGTAGGTACGACCAGATTTCGCTCAGGAACATTTATGCGTCAAAGGCGTTCCGTTACCCCGATTTTTATACCGAAAAGAGCATTGTCTATCCCATTATCTACATACAGAAGGACCTGCATATCAAGCATTTGGTTATAAGAGAGCTGCACCGCAGGGAGGAGGAAACGGATATACCCACCATTTCTATTGAGGAAGGCACAACCGTTGACAATTTGGAGATTTTCAGCTGCTCATATGAGAGTGTCGTTGGGAACGCACCCTTTCTTCTGAATAAAGGCGAAATAAAGAATCTGGTAACGGAGAATATACAGCTAAAAGACTGTGAATTGGTAAAAGAGGAATAAACATATAATTTTGGAGTGAATATTTTGACAGCAATGCTTGATTACTTACGCGAATTTAACGAAATAACAATGATACTACGCCTTATACTTGCGTTTATATTCGGAGGCATGATAGGAATGGAGCGGGGCAAGCGGGGAAGAGCGGCGGGCTTCCGCACGCATATTCTGGTTTGCATGGGCTCTGCAATGACCATAATGACCGGACTGTTTGCGGTCTATACGTTGGGAATAGGCTCTGATCCGCTAAGAATAGGGGCACAGGTTATTTCGGGTATCGGTTTTTTGGGCGTCGGAACAATACTTATTACCGGACGCACCCATGTAAAGGGATTGACAACGGCTGCGGGGCTGTGGACCACCGCAGCAATCGGTCTTGCGGTGGGTATCGGTTTCTACGAGGCGGCGTTTTTATGCGCTTTGATTTCTGTGCTCACAATAGTCATGCTTAACCGTTTTGAAAACGCAGTTGTGGGAAAGGACCGCAACATTGAGCTATATATCGAAATTGTGGATGCTGATAAGACAAATACTGTAGTTGACATAATCTGCGAGCCGAAATACAAGGTGCTTAAAATGGAAATATGTCCGCCCAGAAGCGGCATTATCAACAGCATCGGTATTGAGGCAACCCTCCATTTGACCAAGGATATGGATAAGAAGGCGATTATATCCGAAATATCCTCGTTAGAGGATGTAACCTTTGCGGTTGAGAGCATGTAATATAGAAAAGGGTATAAAGGGTATGAAAAAAAGAACAAAAATAATATTAGCGGTCATAGCGGGGATAATAATCTGTATAGGGGTTGTTGGGTACATAGTTATGTCAAGCATACAAAAGGATTTGGACTATTTGGTAGATATGGAGATAGAGTATGTTGATTTAACTGCGGTTGAGGACGGAGTTTATTCCGGAAGCTATGAGGCGTTTCCGGTATCCGCCGAAGTTAAGGTAACAGTGGAGAGTCACAAGATTAAGGAAATACAAATTATAAGCCATAATAATGGGCAGGGTGCTCCCGCCGAGGCTATTGTCGATGAGGTCGTAGATAAAGGCACTTTACAGGTGGATGTTATATCCGGAGCTACCTACAGCAGCAAGGTGCTTTTAAAAGCGGTAGAAAATGCACTAAAGATTGCTTTAGTCGAGTAAAAAAATTAAAATATAAAAAACAGCGTTTACTGTAAAAGCTAACGCTGTTTTTGCTTATGTGCTATATCCGGATATGAGGTACCGACGGTTATCAGGTGTTTGTTTCAATCGCAACGGCGACTGCAACGGTGGCGCCTACCATCGGGTTGTTGCCCATTCCGATAAGACCCATCATCTCGACATGTGCGGGAACGGAGGAGGAGCCTGCAAACTGGGCATCGCCGTGCATACGACCCATGGAGTCGGTAAGACCGTAGGAAGCGGGACCCGCCGCCATATTGTCGGGGTGCAGTGTTCTGCCCGTGCCGCCGCCCGAGGCAACCGAGAAGTACTTTTTGCCTGCTTCAACGCATTCCTTTTTATAGGTGCCCGCCACGAGGTGCTGGAAGCGGGTCGGGTTGGTGGAATTACCTGTAATGGAAACATCAACGCCCTCCTGCTTCATAATCGCAACACCCTCAAGAACATCGTTTGCGCCGTAGCATTTTACCTTTGCTCTTTCGCCGTCCGAGTATGCCTTTTCACGAACTATTTTTAGCTCGCTTGTATAAAAATCGTAGTCTGTTTCAACATAAGTAAAACCGTTGATGCGGGAAATTATGTATGCGGCATCCTTGCCGAGTCCGTTAAGAATAACCCTGAGTGGTGTTTTGCGTACCTTGTTGGCTGTTCTTGCGATGCCGATGGCACCCTCGGCGGCTGCAAAGGATTCGTGCCCCGCAAGGAAGGCAAAGCATTTTGTTTCCTCACGCAACAGCATGGCTCCGAGGTTGCCGTGTCCCAAGCCGACATTGCGGGTCTCCGCAACGGAGCCGGGGATACAAAACGCTTGCAGCCCTATTCCGATGGTCTCGGCTGCGTCTGCCGCATTCTTTATACCCTTTTTTATTGCAATTGACGCACCGAGAGTGTATGCCCAGCTTGCATTCTCGAACGCAATGGGCTGAACGCTCTTAACAATAGCGTCCACATCTATGTTTTTTGATTCGCAGAGGGCTTTGCAGTCCTCAAGGGAGGAAAAGCCGTATTCACTGAGACAAGCTTCTATTTGTTTTATTCTTCTTTGGTATCCTTCGAATTTAGCCATTGTTATTCCTCCTTATTCCTTCCTCGGGTCGATATATTTTACAGCGTCGTCATATCTTCCGTAGGTCTTTATGTTTTTCTCATATGCTTCGGAGGGGCTGACGCCGTCCTTTATCATATCCATCATTTTACCGAGGTGCACGAACTTGTAGCCGATAACCTCGTTATCACCGTCAAGCCCGAGCGATAGTATGTAACCCTCCGCTGTTTCAAGATAACGCACTCCTTTAGCGTTTGTGGCAAATATTGTACCGGTCTGGGAGCGCAAGCCCTTGCCCAAGTCCTCAAGGGAGGCGCCAATGGGAAGCCCGTTTTCCGAAAAAGCGGTTTGCGTTCTTCCATAAGCCAGCTGCTTGAATATCTCTCTCATAGCGACATTTATCGCATCGCAAACAAGGTCGGTGTTGAGGGCTTCGAGAATGGTTTTTCCCTGAAGAATCTCGGCAGCCATTGCAGCGGAATGAGTCATTCCGGTGCAACCGAGGGTTTCCACAAGCGCCTCCTCGATAATACCGTTTTTAACGTTAAGTGTAAGCTTGCAGGTTCCCTGCTGGGGAGCGCACCAGCCGACTCCGTGCGACAAGCCGGATATGTCGCTAATCTGATAGGCCTTTACCCATTTGCCTTCCTCCGGTATGGGTGCGGGTCCGTGCTTGGGTCCCTTTGCAACAGAACACATTTTTTCTACTTCGTGTGAGTATTGCAGCATTTTTTCTTTCCTTTCGTCTGTATGTTATTTATTTACTTTTTTATAATAGTGCCGTATACCTCGCCGATGCAGCCCGCGGCGTTTGCTTCATCGGTATCAAGATGGACTGCCGGAGCAAATTTATCGCTTACCCTTACAACAACCTCATCAAAAATCAGGGCTCTTTCACCGTCTATTTTAAGTAAAACGATCTCATTATTGGCAATATTCCATTCCTTTGCGACCTCCGGGGTAAGGTGGGCGTGACGCTTTGCGACGATAACACCTTCATCAATAATAACCTCTCCGGCGGGACCTGCAAGCTTAATGCCTGCGCTGCCCTTAATGTCTCCCGATTCTCTGACAGGGGGCTTTATACCAAGCTTTCTTGCGTCGGTCAGCGAGATCTCGACCTGGGTGCTTTTCCGCGCGGGACCGAGAATAAGCACATTCTTAATTGTGCCCTTCGGTCCGACCAAATCAACCCTCTCAAGGCTGGCAAACTGCCCGGGCTGCGAGAGCTCGTTGCGTACCGTAAGGGCGCTTCCTTTACCGAAGAGAACCTCTATATGCTCTGCGGTCAGATGAATATGCCGTGCAGAGGTCTCGACAATAATCTTCATGTTCATTAAGTCATCTCCCAATTATTTCAATCTTTATAATTATACAACAATAACCTTTGCTTGTAAACAGTTTTTTGGACAAATTTTTTATTGAAATTGTTATATAAATGTGTTATTATAACAATATATGGTATTTTTAAGACGAAAGGCAGACTAACAGTATGGATTATACATTCTCCGATAAAGTAAGTCATATGCGCCCTTCCGCGATAAGAGAGATATTCAAATCGCTCTCCGACCCGGAGGTTATTTCCTTGGCTGCGGGCAATCCGTCGGCGCTTTCTTTCCCTGTGGAAAAAATGAAGAATATAGCGGAGCAGATTTTTTTATGCAATCCTACCGAAGCGCTGCAATACAGCGTTACCGAGGGATACTCCCCGTTGATTGAGCAGATTAATAAGCGTCTTGACGAGAGGTTCTCCATAGGCGGGGAATTTGACCAGACCATAATCACCTCGGGAGGACAGCAGGGAATTGACCTGACGACCAAGGTGCTGTGCAACGAGGGGGATGGGATTATATGTGAGAACCCCAGCTTTATCGGCGCACTAAACGCCTTTCGCTCATATAATACCAACCTAATAGGAGTGGACATGGAGGAGGACGGCATAAACCTCTCGCAGCTTGAGAATGCGCTTAAAACAAATAAAAATGTTAAGCTTATATATATAATACCTACCTTTCAGAACCCTTCGGGAATAACCACCAGCTTGGAAAAAAGAAAGGCGGTGCTCTCTCTCGCCGAGCGATATAATGTAATGATACTTGAGGATAATCCGTACGGAGAGCTGAGATTCTCGGGTGAGGAAATACCGACTATCAAGAGCATGGACAAGGAAGGAAGGGTTATCTACTGCTCCTCCTTTTCCAAGATACTCTCCGCCGGAATGCGGGTGGGATTTCTTTGCGCTAACAGGGATGTAATACAAAAGGTAGTTGTGGTCAAGCAGGTCAATGATGTTCATACTAACATTTTCTTTCAGATGCTGGCGTCCCGGTTTATCGAAACCTACGGGCTTGACGAGCATATCAGCTCGATAAAAGAGCTATACCGAAAAAAGTGCAGCTTGATGCTAACTCAGTTGGACAATAGGTTTGATAAAAGCATAAAATACACCCGTCCGGAGGGCGGGCTGTTCGTATGGGTTACCATGCCGCACGGAGATACGGTTGAGCTGGCAAAGAAGGCGATAGAAAAAAAGGTTGCCGTTGTACCCGGAACCACCTTTTGCCCGACGGAGGGAGAGAAAAGTAGCTCCTTCAGAATCAACTTTTCTACTCCCACGGACGAGCAGATTATCAAAGGTATTGACATACTGTCCGATATAGTTAATAACTTCTAAGGAATGATTTATATGGAAAACACTTCGCAAAAGAAAACAATTTTTTCCGGAATACAGCCCTCCGGACAGCTTACTATCGGTAACTATTTGGGGGCGATGAAAAACTGGGTAAAGCTGCAGCATGATTATAGCTGCTTTTACTGTATTGTGGATATGCACTCCATAACCGTGAGGCAAAATCCCGCAGAGCTGAGACGCAGAAGCCTTGAAATGCTGGCGTTGTACCTTGCGGTAGGTATAGACCCAAAGGTAAACACTATGTTTATTCAGAGCCATGTTCCCGCTCATGCCGAGCTCACCTGGGTACTCAACTGCTACACCATGTTCGGGGAGCTATCCAGAATGACGCAGTTTAAGGATAAGTCGGCTTCAAATGCGGATAACGTGAACGCCGGACTTTTTACCTATCCGGTGCTTATGGCCGCTGATATACTTCTGTACCAGACCGATTTGGTTCCGGCGGGACAGGACCAGAAGCAGCATATAGAAATTACAAGGGATATTGCGGAACGCTTCAACGGCGTATACGGAGAGACCTTTAAGGTGCCCGAGCCGTATATACCCAAGGAGGGCACAAAAATAATGTCGCTTACCGAGCCGACCAAGAAGATGAGCAAGTCGGACACGAGCGGCGGTAGTGTTTCTCTGCTTGACGACAGAGCTGCAATTATACGTAAAATAAAGAGAGCCGTAACCGATTCGGGATGCGAGGTAAAATATGCAGATGGTAAGGACGGGATAAACAATCTGCTTACAATATACAGCTGCTTTTCCG
>CAZGJQ010000043.1:0-15427 GCA_964525815.1 uncultured Oscillospiraceae bacterium | reverse complement strand
GTATGGTTTCCTCCCGTCAGGACATCCGCTCCCGCATCCAGCAAGGCCTGTGCGCTCTTGCTGTCCAGTCCGTTACCGGGTGCGGCATTCTCAGCGTTTACTATAACAAGGTCGCCCTTCTCGTTGCTTTTTATTTTTCTCAACAGCTTCTGTGCGTATTCTGTACCGTTGCTGCCAACCACATCTCCTATTGCGATTATTCTCATCCGAAAACCACTTTCTATTTAAGGGGACATTCTTTATTTTGCGTACTCGAACTGTCTTGTCTCCCGTATAACATGAATCTTTATCTGACCGGGATACTCGAGGTCGGACTCAATCTTCTTGGCAATGTCTCGGGCAATAAACACCATTGCATCGTCGTTTATCTCCTCCGGCTTTACCATAATGCGTATCTCTCTGCCCGCCTGAATAGCAAACGCCTTTTCGATTCCCTCAAAGGAGTTAGCAATCTCCTCCAGCTTCTGCAAACGCTTTATATAGGTCTCGAGATTCTCTCTTCTCGCACCCGGCCGTGCAGCCGAAATAGCGTCCGCCGCTTGTACTATCATAGCAATCAGCGTAGTAGGCTCCACATCACCGTGGTGGGATTCTATCGCATGCAGAACCTCTCGGTTCTCCTTATATTTCTTGGCAAGCTCCAAACCGATTTGGACATGGCTTCCGTCCACCTCATGTGTCATGGCCTTGCCTATATCATGCAGCAGTCCGGCGCGCTTGGCAAGCGTTGCGTCAACATCCAGCTCGGCTGCTATCATACCGGCAATATGTGCAACCTCAATAGAATGCTTAAGCACATTCTGCCCGTAGCTGGTGCGGAACTTCAGCCTTCCCAAAAGCTTGACAAGCTCATGGTTAATACCGTGTATTCCGGTCTCAAAGGTAGCCTGCTCGCCTTCCTTCTTAATAATTGCCTCTACTTCCTTTCGGCTCTTCTCAACCATTTCTTCTATTCGAGACGGATGTATTCTGCCGTCCGAAACCAGCTTATCAAGTGCAATTCTTGCAATCTCACGCCTAATCGGGTCAAAGGTGGAAATGGTAATGGCCTCAGGGGTGTCGTCGATAATCAAATCCACGCCGGTCAGGGTCTCTATAGCCCTTATGTTGCGTCCTTCTCTGCCGATTATCCTTCCCTTCATTTCATCGTTTGGCAGGTCAACCACAGAAACAGTGGCTTCCGCAACACTGTCCGCCGCACAACGCTGAATAGCAAGGGAGATTATATTTTTCGCCTTTTCCTCGGCAACCTCCTTGCACTCCTGCTCTATCTCGGACAGCTTCATAGCCATATCATGCCTTGCCTCGCTCTCCACTCTTCCGAGCAGGGAGGCTCTGGCTTCCTCCACCGTCATTCCCGAAATGGTCTGTAGAAGCTCGGTCTGTTCTTCTTTTGTTTTTTCAATTTCTTCCTTTAAATCCGAATTATCCTTGATTTTTTTATTTAATAACTCTTCCTTCTTCTCGAGATTATCAATTTTTCTATCAAGATTCTCTTCCTTCTGCATTGTGCGTCTCTCTAAACGCTGCAGGTCGTTTCTCCGTTCCTTAAGCTCCCTCTCAGCCTCGTTCTTTATCCGGAGTGCTTCTTCCTTTGCTTCTACGAGAGTCTCTTTTTTTTCGGTCTCGGCATTCTTCTTAGCATCCTCAACAATTCGCTTTGCCTCTATTTCCGCTGATTTCAACGCCTTTTCGGCTACTCTTTTACGGAAAACAACACCGAGAAAAAAGAACACAACCGCAGTAGCGGCACATATAAGCAACCAAAACACGGGGTTCATAGATTTGCCTCCTTCTATATTTAAATCTATGCTTCCCGATTCAATATTCAATGTATTGTGGCTTTTTAACCCTTTTAATTTCTGTTATATATACATCTATATAAAATCGAAAAACATTCGATATTACTGTATTATACACCCATTTACCAGTTATGTAAAGCAGAGCTTTTTGCGTTTTGGCTAATATTTACAGAATGTTCAAAGTTGTATTTTGCACAGACTTATAATGTTGACTAAATGCATCTTCTGCGGTATAATTGAAAATAATTATATAGCAGGACTGAAATGAGCTCTGCTTTGATTCCAAATGTTAATTAATGCAATGGGGAAGGCGATTTATGCGTGATATATATTTCGATTCCGCCGCAACCACAAAACCCTGTGAGGCGGCGATAAATGCCGCTTTGAGAGCTATAGAGGAATACGGAAATCCGTCCTCCTCTCATTACAGGGGAATAGCGGCGAAAAAAATCCTTGACACAGCAAGAGAAAGGGTGTCAGACGCTCTCGGATGTGATACGAGTGAGCTATTTTTTACAGGCTCGGGTACGGAATCCAACAACCTTGCGATCATCGGTGCGGCGGGCGCTAAAAAGAGATTCTCCAAGACCGTAATCTCCACTGACAGCGAGCATCCCTCGGTAGAGCAGTCCCTACGTCATCTTGAGGAGGACGGGTATAAGGTGATCAGGTTATCCACAAGGAGCGGAGAAATTAATGCGGACGAGCTGAAAAGTGCGCTTGCCGAAAAGGTGGCGCTGGTAAGCATAATGCAGGCGAATAACGAGACTGGAGCACTGTATGACATAGAGGCAATCCGACGGGCGATTACCCTCAGCGGCTGCGGAGCGCTTCTACATTGCGATGCGACACAGAGCTTTTTGAAAATAAAAAATCGAATGCAAAACAGGGCCTGTGATTTAATCAGCCTTTCTGCTCATAAAATAAACGGTCTGAAGGGCTGTGGTGCTCTTTTTGTAAAAAAGGGAATAAACCTGCCCGCATTCATGCTGGGTGGAGGACAGGAACGGGGGCTGCGAAGCGGCACCGAGAATATTCCCGCTATAGCCGCCTTCGGAGCCGCCTGTGCCGAATGGAAGGCTAACGGCAATAGGATAGGATATATAACCGAACTGCGGGATTATACCGAAAAAATGCTGGTAGAGGAGCTCGGGGACAGGGTGGCTATTCATCGTCCCGCTGAGCGGATATGCGGCATCTTAAGCATAAGCCTGCTCGGAGTCAAGAGCGAGGTTGCCTTGAATTTTTTATCCGGCGAGGGAATCTGTGTATCAGCCGGCTCCGCCTGCTCCTCTCATAAGAAAGAGAGCAGGGTGCTGGGAGCGTTTGGCTTGTCCGGAGAGGAAATAGAGAGCTCGCTGCGCATCAGCTATAGTTATTTAAATAATAAAGAGGAGGTTAAGCTGCTGGTAGAATCGCTAAAAAAAGCAGCAGCCCTGACCGAGAGAATATGAAGGAAATTATACTGCTTAAATACGGTGAAATCGTACTGAAAGGACTGAACAGGAACTATTTTAACAATTTGCTAATGAAAAGGGTTCGCTCTCTGTTAAAGAGCATTGAAGGCAGATTCTCCCTTGATTATGCGCAGTCCACCCTCTGCATAAGGGGAGACGGAGACGCCGACATGGACAAAGCGTTTTCCCAAATGAAAAAGGTGTTCGGAGTAACTACCGTTTGCCGGGGTATTGAGTGCGAAAAGGACATGGAGGCAATAAAGCAGGCTCTTATCGACCACGGCGCGGAGTTCCTGCGGGGTGCAAAGACCTTCAAGTGCGTGGCAAAGCGGAGCGACAAGAGCTTTCCGCTCGTTTCTCCTCAGATTTGCGCCGAATGCGGTTATGTAATTTTAGAGAGCTTTGACGGGTTAAGCGTGGATGTTAAAAACCCGGAGGTAAATGTTACGATAGAAATAAGGGACAACGCTGCGTTCCTGCACGGAGGCGGCGAAAAGGGAGCGGGTGGTATGCCGGTCGGCTCCAACGGAGGTGCGCTGCTTTTACTCTCGGGCGGAATAGACAGCCCGGTTGCCGGATATATGACCGCAAAGCGAGGAGTTTCGCTGGATGCGGTCTACTTTGAGAGCCCTCCCTATACAGGGGAGCCTGCCAAGGAAAAGGTTGTTTCCCTTGCGAAAAAGCTAAGCGAATACAGCGGAACCATATATCTGCACTGCGTCAGCGTTACCGAAATACAGCGCACAATGACGGGCTTGTGCGAGAGCAGGCTCTTTACCCTTCTTCTGCGTCGTTTTATGGTTCGCATTGCCGAGAGGATAGCAAGGGATATAGGAGCAAGCGCACTTATTACCGGGGAGAGCATCGGTCAGGTGGCGAGCCAGACCATAATGTCCATAGCCGTAACAAATTCGGTCGCAAGCATTCCTGTATTCCGCCCCTGTATCGGGCTTGACAAGGAGGAAATCGTTGTCAGAGCAAGGGAAATCGGCACCTTTGAGATTTCCGGTCTGCCCTATGAGGACTGCTGTACGGTGTTCACACCAAAGCATCCGAATACACGCCCCACAGAGGAGCTCCTGAGGGAGGAAGAGAAAAAGCTGGATGTGGAAGGGCTTGTGGAGCGGGCATTGCAAACAAAAAGCAAAATAAGAATCAATTGAAAGGGTTGGTTATATGCATACCGCTGAGCTTGTAGATTTACTTAAGGAAAAAAGACTAAAAATAGCAACCGCCGAGTCCTGCACAGGCGGGCTTATAGCCGAAAGAATAACCTCTGTTCCCGGTGCGAGTGCGGTTTTTGACTGCGGCATTATTGCCTATTCCAATGAGATGAAAAAGTGCTTATTGGGAGTTAAGACTGAGACACTTATGGAATTCGGCGCCGTATCCGAGCAAACCGCCTCCGAAATGGCAACGGGGGTAAGGAGAATTTCGGGCGCAGATATTGCCGTTTCGGTTACCGGAATCGCCGGACCGGACGGCGGCAGCCCCGATAAACCGGTCGGCACGGTCTGTATAGCGGTGTCTATTTTGCATAGGACTCTTTCAAAGCGCTTTTTATTCAATGGTGACAGAGAATCCGTACGGGAGCAAACCGCTCATAGCGCTCTGGAAATGGTTGCTCGTATCGCAAAAAACAGCGAATAAATACGAAAAAGCACTTGACAATATAATAAATCGGTGTTAGAATATCTGACGCAGCAAACAGACAAAATAATAAAAAATGCGGAATTGTGTAATGGTAGCACGGCAGACTCTGACTCTGTTTGTGAGGGTTCAAGTCCTTCTTCCGCAGCCAAAAAGATTGTTAATTTATATTGACAGTCTTTTTTTAATTTGCTTGCAACCATATTTCCAATCCCGATGATGTCAAATACTACGTAAAAAATTATAAGAGCAGAGGTATCAGCAGCAAAAGCGAGGAAAAAACATAATACGGCACATTATGAATGAAAAATGTTTTCCATACATTGAGAGTATAATCTGCCTTTTCTCAGTTGTCATCTTTTTCATTACCTCTTATTTAGCTCTGAAAATCTGGATTTTTATATGTTGCACTTATATTGTAAACCTAAAAGAATTAATTCAACAAAAATGGCAATATATGTTGAAAAATGTTAAAACAATATGTATAATAGATTTCGGAGGTGGGTGTCATTATGCATGCACTGCAACCGAAGAAGCTGCTTATCATGAACATATTGGATATACTCAAAAAATACTCGGATGAGAACCACAGGTTATCACAACAACAGATTTTAGAAATACTTGAAAGAGTTTATAACATCAAAGCTGACCGTAAGGCTATAAAGCGGAACCTGATGGCTCTGATGGATTACGGCTATGAAATTGAGTTTAGTGAATCTGTTCGGGTCAAGAAGAACGGAGAAGAGGAGACAATACATTCGAATTGGTATCTGAAGCGTGAGTTTGAGGACAGCGAATTGAGGCTGCTTATCGACAGTCTTCTTTTTTCAAAGCATATTCCCCATAACCAGTGCAGGGAGCTGATAAAAAAGCTGAAGGGGCTTTCCAGCATATACTTTGGCACAAAAGTTAATCACATATGCTATATGCCGGATAATAATCCACAGAGTGCGCAGCTCTTTTATACGATAGAAATATTAGCCGAGGCGATTGAAAAGAAATGTCAGGTATCCTTTAATTACAGTTATTACGATACAGACAAAAAATTGCACCCCCGTCTGAATGATGAAGGAGAAATAAGAGTATATACTGTCAATCCGTATCAGATGGTCGCTGCCAACGGGCGTTATTATCTGGTGTGCAATAATGACAAATACGATAACATCTCAAATTATCGTATTGACCGAATTTCAAACATAAAATTGCTGGAAAGCAGACTAAAAAGCAGGGATAAGGTAAAGGGAATGGAGCATGGGCTTGACCTTCCCAAGCATATGGCGGAGCATATTTATATGTTTGCGGGGGAATCGGTGCGGGTTAAGTTCAGAGCAAGGCGTTATATTGTGGGGGAAATTATTGATTGGTTCGGCATTGATGTAACCTTTGCAAACAAGGAAAATGAGAAGGTTGATGTTACGGTAAAAGTGAACGAACGCGCAATGCTCTGCTGGGCTTTACAATACGGCGAGCATATTGAGGTTCTGGAGCCGACGGAGCTAAGGGAAAAGGTTAAAGAAAAAGTATTAGCGATTCAAGAAAAATATTCTAAAGGAGAATAATAATGGAAAAATTAGCGAATAAACTTTTCGCTTATATTGTACCACATGATACAGGGTTTGCTCCTTGCGTTTGTAATAATATTTGTACTTTTGCTACTTGTAAACCAAATATAAGGAAACGCTTTAAAGGGGAAAATGATAAAGATAATGTATGGATTATAGGTTTTAGCAGTTTAAACCAGCCTTTCAAGGGTTGCAGAAGAATTATCTATATAATGAAGGTTTCAAAAGTAATTACTTATAAAGATTATTTTACTAATTTTAATAAAGAAAGAAAAGACTGCATATATTGTGCTGCGGTTCAAGACAATAAAACATATCAATATAAAAATTTTATACAAAAAGATCAATATAGTACACATGGTTGGAAATGTGATGGTGGGAAAGCAATGCGTAATGATATAGATGGTTTAAATGTCTTGTACTCTAATCATTTTGTATACTTTGGGGGAAGCACAGAATACATTTTAGACAAATGCGGGCAAATAGATGTTAATAATTATACATTCAAATTGTCTGAAGTAGCTAGTAGACTTAATAAATCGCCACGTCATTATTTTGAATCTCGTTTTGATCATGATGAAAATAGAACATTTGACGAATTCATTATGCTTAAAGACTATATTATAAATGAAAGAAAGCAAATTGGGGTGATTGAATATCCATCTTGCTATAAGGACATATGCAAAAATTGTGATATTAGTAAAAAATGCGATTATGTAAACAAGGGGTGCATGTTATGAAAATAATTCTTTCACGAAAAGGATTTGACAGCACGAGTAGTAAGGGACCGTACGGAACAAATAAAAGCTGTGCAAGCCCGATTATGCCAGATGGAGCTTTACTCTCCATTCCGATACCAACCGATGACGCAGATGCTTATATTGATTTTGAATATAACGGCATATCATATAGCGATTTATTAATGCAATTATCTCCAAAGAGCACATATTCAAATTGTCATCTTGATCCTGACATCAGAAAAAACATACGAAAAAAAGAAATCGATAATTGGCAACCAGCATTTGGGCAATGTGAACGAGCACAAGGTTATCTTAGAAACCAAAATGTCGGAGAAGGTGATCTGTTTTTATTTTTCGGACTTTTTCAACAAGTCGTTAAGGATAAAAATGGGTATCGTTTTACAAAGAGTAAAGATTATGTAGACGATTTTTATAAAAGATGCAGTTTAAATATAATTTACGGATATATGCAAGTAGAGAAAGTTATAACCGACCAAAAAGAAATAGAAAAATACCATTGGCACCCACATTCTAAGAACGGTTATACGAATAATGCTCTTTACATACCGAAAAAATACTTATCTTTTGCAAAAAATAAACCTGGATATGGTGTTTTTAATTTTGATGAAAAACGAGTACTTACCATGAAGGGAAAATCTCCTGCTACATGGAAAATAAAGAGCTTTTATATGCCAGAAAACCTTCTTGGTACAAGTAGAAAAAATAGTGCAAGAAAAGGCGGTTTGTATTACCAAGGTCAATGGCAAGAAATAGTATTAAAAAGCAGCAAAGAAGCAAAGGAATGGGTGAAAAATGTAATTCTTGATTAACCATATCCCCTTTTTGACCCACACTCCCTTTTATACTGAATAGACAATAAAAAGGGAGTGTTTTTTATGAAATTAGCACAAAAATATAACAAAAACACATTTAATCAAATAGTTGATATAGGTTTTCGCAATTCGGTTATGGCAGCTAATCACGATGGTTTGACCGTTACGGGGGTCTTCAGACCCTCTCCCTGCTATTTTACGGACGAAAGCGATTTGGATTTTTCGGTTTTTAAGGAGCTGCATATATGTTCCGCTAGTTCGGTAAATGACCTGAATTTGTTCCCGAATACAGAGCATTTAACCATGTATGATTGTAAGCTGGATGATTTGGATGGGCTTAAGCACTTGAAGCATTTAACCGCCCTGTCGATAGTCTCAACAGATATAGGGGATGCAACCGCATTTATAAAATATGGTTTTCCGCACCTTAAAGAACTGGCTATTTGCATTTCGGACGGAAACTATAATTTATCGGTGCTGAGTAAGCTGAATGGGCTTGAACAGCTCGAGATAATACCGTATGAGCAGAAATTCAGTGATATTTCTTTTCTTGAGGGACTACAGAATCTATGTAGCCTGGTTTTGCAGGACTGCGGTATAACCGACATAAGCCCGGTACAGCATTGTAAAAAGCTGAAAAAGCTGGACCTTTCCATGAATTATAAGTTGAATGATATTTCTGTTATCGGTACTCTGGCAGAACTGGAGGAGCTATCGATAATATCTGCCGATATAACAGATATATCCTCAATATCCGGATTGAAAAGCCTGAAAAAAGTGAATTTTGCAGACAATCCGATATCCAAAAGATAAAGGAGAATAATGCATATGCTTATTAAGCAATTAACCCTTGAGAATTGTTGCAGATATAAAGGTATAAAGACCCTTGAATTTAATAAAGGATTGAATATCATAACGGGGAGTCACGGGAGCGGGAAAACGTCAATTATTAACGCAATCGAATGGGTTATGAATGTATCAAGACAAAGTAAGGCAGAGCTGTGCAATAAGAGTGTTGTGAAACAACTGCGTAAAGGAGAAAGGGATAATGTCGTAGCAGAAATTATTCTCGCGGATGATACCGAATCATATAAAATTAAGCGGAATTGTGTTTTTGAAAAATCTGATAACGGGTTGAAAGTACTGTCGGAAGCTATAAGGACGGAAGAGCTTATTAACGATGGTTTTATGCCTGTGGAAAATATAAGTAAAGCACCTGTGATACATTCACTTTTTTATGATTCAATCATAAGAAAAGAAAGACAGAAGCTTTCGGCAACAGAAAAAGCAGTTAAGGGGCTTAGTACAGAAAAAAACCTGAGACGCTTATTAGCAAATAACGCAGAAAAGCAGTTTGATAAGTGGAAAAAACAATATTCTTTAGAGCGGTTACCCGATATGTATATAAATGCTGAAACACTTTATATTGAATACTTAAAGGATTCCTGCCTTGCTCTTACCCAAAGGTACACAATAAATCTTTTAATCTGTCTTGTCGATATAATAATTGCGGATAAGCTTCTAAAGAGAAATAGTTTTGTAATGATAGATGATTTCTTCATGTGTTCCGGCGACCGCTATTGTATGGCGGTTATAAGTATATTGGGGCAGATGTTTAAACAGGCGCTTATTACTCTTGATATACAAGAAAATACAGATAGGAATACTATTATATTGGACAATGAATGAAGCTATATGTTTATGAGGTGAAATAGCATCTACCGCCGTCAAAACCACGGTAGGAGCGTGTTTCCAAGTGACACCGCGCTTTTAAATCCGCTCTTGACAGAGCAACCGTTTTTCGCTATATTATATTGCTAATATGGCTTTTTGGTTGATTTTTTACTTTTATAGTCCTACAATAACTTGACACGGACTATTGCAACAGTTTGGTTGACAAGTGAAAAAGCATATGATATTCTGATTGTAACAATTACGGAAGGAAACTTGATTTTCACCTATGAAAAAACTAAAGGTCGGAATAGTCGGTGCGGGAAACATTGCGGTAAACGCTCATCTTCCCGCCTATAAGCTGTGTAAAAACGCGGAGGTTACCGCAATAGCGGACATAAATCCCGAAAGGGCTAAGGCTGCTGCGGATAAATTCGGTATACCCAATGTTTTTCTTTCTGCCGAGGAAATGATTGCAAAGACCGATATAGAAGCGATTGACGTCTGCGTATGGAACAACGCTCACTGCGATGTGACGATTACCGCCGCCCGTTCGGGCAAGCATGTGCTCTGCGAAAAGCCGATGGCAATGAACCTTGAGCAGGCTCTTATTATGCGAGATGAGATAAAGAAGGCCGGCATTATTTTTATGCTGGCTGTTCCGGGGAGGTTTGCTTATGCAAACACTCTTGCCCGTGAGCTTTTCGACAAGGGCGAGCTGGGTGATGTTTACTTCGCAAAGACTGCGTATGTAAGGCAGCGGGGCACTCCCACCGGCTGGTTTACTGATAAAAAGACCTCCGGAGGAGGACCGGTTATAGATATTGGAGTACACAGAATCGACGCTGCTTGGTACCTTATGGGGAATCCGAAGCCGGTGCGTGTAAGCGCCGCTCTTTCTCATAATATCGGTGACTACAAGACCAAGGGAGTCGACCGCTGGACGGGTACAAGCTGTCCGGATAACAGATTCGATACCGAGGACTCGGGTGCGGGGGTTATCCATTTCGAAAATGGTGCTGTATTGCTGTTTGAAGCAAGCTGGGCAATCAACGGTCCGGAGCATACCGACACGCAGATATGCGGAAGCAAGGCGGGAATTATTCTTGAGCCGCTTACCGTTTACGGAGAAAGAAACGGCTATCTCAGTACCGATGCGCTTACGGTAAGTAAAAACGAAAACAGATTTCTTAACGAAATTACCCATTTTGCAGACTGCGTTCTGAATAAAAAAGAAACGAAGTTTCCGCCCGAACAGGCGGTGGAGCTGCAAAAAATGCTTCAGGGAATCTATGACTCCGCAAGACTGGGCAAGGAAGTTGTGTTATGATTATAAAGAACGGACTTGTGCTGCATGACGACTTTGTTTTTAAAAAATCGGATATCAAGATAGAGAAAGAAAGAATCGCAGATATAGGTAAGGTGACCTGCAGCAAAGATTGTATCGATGCTGCGGGTATGTATGTTTTACCCGGATTTATAGACACGCATATGCACGGTGCATATGGGGTGCGCTTCAGTGATCCGGACGCTGATATTGACAGAATAACCGAGTTCGAAGCAAAAAAAGGGGTTACCTGCATAGCGGCAACAACCGGTTCCTCCGAGTTCTCCGACCTTTTATTACAATTCAAGCGTATCGTTTCTGCTGCCGAAAAAGGAACCAGGGGCTCAAAGATTGCGGGAATACACGCAGAAGGCCCGTTCCTTAACAAAAAATATAAGGGAGCAATGACCGAGAAAAACATACTTGCTCCGGATATGAATAAAGCACAACAAATGCTGTCTGCCTGCAAAGGGTTCCTAAAAATAATAACGGTCGCTCCCGAAGCCGAAAACGCCGAGACCTTAATCAAATATCTGGTAAAAAACGGTGTTTCTGTTTCCCTCGGACATACAAACGCTACATTTGAGCAGGCTCAGAATGGTATTCTGTGGGGTGCTTCCCAGGCAACGCATACCTTTAACGCAATGCGGGCTTATAACCATAGAGAGCCGGGAGTTTTAGGCTCTGTCCTAACCAATCCCGAAGTGAAATGCGAGATGATTTGCGATTTTGTGCATCTCCACCCTACCACAATCAATATGATTTATAGATTAAAGGGAGCGGATAATATAAATATGGTCAGCGATTCCGGTCATTCCGCCGGAACAGAGCTGACCGAATTTATGGTGGACGGCGTAATGCGGTATGTTAAGGACGGCGTTGTCCGTCTTGCGGACGGAACCATAGCCGGAAGCACAAAGACTCTGCTTGAGGGTGTTCAAAACCTTGCGAATCAAGGCATTCCGCTTAAGGATATATCAAAAATGGCGTCCTACAATCCGGCAAAGAGCCTCGGCATTCTGTCTAAGACAGGCAGTCTTACGGTAGGCAAATATGCGGACATTGTTGTGCTGGACAAGGATTTACTTGTCAGATATTGCTTTGTAAACGGAGAGTTGATAGAAGCATAGTAGGAAGTAGCGTGTAAAATGAGCGCTAAGAGCAAAAAAAGTAAATATCGCCTAATGAACCATCAGCATATTCGCTGTCGGGGTAAGCCTCAACAAGCTCATATTTATTGCTTGTATATTCTGTTATAACCCTGTCCCAGAAGCGAATCGAAAAAGCAATTATTAACACAATGTTAATGATTGCTTTTTCGGTGTAAAAAGCCTCGATTATGGAATTATAATGAAAGGCAACGTTTTCATCGGAACAGAAGCCAAAAAGCAAATATGGAGGAGCGGAGCTGTGATTCAACGCATAAAAAGCTCGGGAATAATAATTGCTTCCTGCATTATTTATGCGGTAGGAATCAGTCTTTTTTTAGACCCGAACAGCTTGGCTCCGGGCGGGGTTACGGGAATAGCTATTATAATTAATCACATAAGCGGATTTACGACCGGTACTGTAATTATTCTTATTAACATCCCTATAATGATAGCAGGAATATATAGATTCGGATTCAGGCTGTTTGTCTCAACAATAGTTGCACTTGTGACCTCGTCTTTTTTTATAAATTTATTGGCACCATACGGAGCGCTTACCGAGGACCCACTGCTGGCGTCGGTTACCGGGGCTTTGCTGGTGGGCTTGGCTATAGGCTTGATTTTTCGTGCGGGAGCGACAACGGGCGGCGCGGATATTATCGTAAAGCTGCTTCGCCTTAAATACAGGCATATAAAAACCGGAGTTATCTTTTTGGTTTTTGACGGGTTTGTGGTGGTAGCCTCCGGTATTGTATTCCGAAACATAAATACTGCACTATATGCCGGAATTGCCGTCCTGATTCAGGCGGTGGTGCTTGATATGGTTCTGTACGGAACCGAAGGAGCAAGGATTTTGTATGTAATAAGCGAGCGAGAGGAAATAATTGCGGAGCGGTTTATGCGGGAGCTGCATGTAGGAGTAACCTATCTGTCCGGTATCGGTGCATATACAAAAAACCGAAGGCGGGTAATGCTGTGCGCAATGCGTAAGCAGCAGCTGCCGTTGGCGAGAGAAATAGTACTGCAGGAGGACGAAAACGCTTTTTTGATAGTAACGAGCGCAACACAGGTGTTCGGAGAGGGCTTCCGCAGACACGAAAGCGAGGATTTATAAAAAATCTGCTCCCGCATAAAGCAGGAGCAAACAGCAGGTTATTGTAAGCTTCATTATTGCTTTTCGACCGCATCCAGCATTTCGGTTGCGGAGCCGGTATTGACCGAAAAATCTCCTCTCGCCATCTTAAGCACCGTTTTTTCGTTACATATCTCCTCCGCAGTCCTCACACCCAACCTTCTGATAAAGGGCAGGGGAGGGCAAAATCCCTGCAAGGCGTGCTGCAGCAGGAAGCATCCCACAATACCGGTAAGAAGAAAGCATTTGCTCTTGCGCATACCGAAAAGGGAGCATACCAGCGTTACAGCAGCTGCGTTGGCTTGCACGACTCGCTCTACATCCCATTCGTGGTTCAATGCGTCTATGCGTTGCGACAGTATTTCCGGACTACTGCTTATATAGGTGTTGAGATCGGAAACGGTCCTGTTCTTGATTTGAGCATTAACGGAGGGGTTTGTGCTGCTCTGAACCCTTTTTGTGGTTGGAGGTATAATCTTTTTTATCATAATAAATATTAATCCATTCATATATTATTTTCATAAAATATATTACCCCCTTTTTCTGTCGAATATACCCTTAGAAACCAAAACCATTTTTCTAAAATAAGTAGCAAAAACTGTAACTTTGTGTATTATATAGTGAACGACGAAAGGAGGTATGCATAATGCATTCCGGTTGTTTTGACGGTAGAGTCGGAGGTTTTGCGGGAGGATTCGACCGCAAATTCGGATTTGACCGAAGGGGTGTTTTTGACCGTCGCAGAAAATGCTGTGACTGGATGCTCATTTGCCGTGACAGAGGGTTCTTTTTGGACGCACGCTTGCTGGATTGCCGTTACATCCCGAACTGTCCGGGTGTTCGCCGCGGCTGCTGCTGTTAAACAAAATAGATCAGCGTCGGTTTTACCGACGCTGCCATTACATAAAAAAGTATAAAAAGCAGAGGTGCTCGACCTCTGCTTTTTTGGTGACCCGTAGGAGAATCGAACTACTAATAATTCCTTTAACTACCCTGATATATCAATCACTTTGCTTTGTTCGTGTCATTTTTTGTGTCATTATTTTTATTTGCGAGCTTATCAAAAAAGCTGTTAATACGCTTGTTGATGTTTCTTTTTTCTGTGTCTATGGTGTGCTGATAGATGTTTTTTAAGGTGTTGTTAGTGGCATGACCGAGCCGTTCCATAGCGTACTTGTCGGGAACATTCATCAATAGCATAATGCTTGCGTTAGCGTGCCGCAGGTCGTGGAATCTGTAATGCGGCAGACCGTTGGTTGATAGCATATTTATATAATTATCATATATTGTAGGTCGTTTTAGTGTAACAACATATTCACTTATTCGTGGCTGCTTGTCCAACAGCGATTTGATGTACTCCGGCATATCTATTGTGCGTGTACCGGCATATGACTTTGTGCTTTTAGTAACCGCTTTATTATCGGCGTCTACTATTGCTTCTTTAACATATATAACATTGCCTTTTATATTATCCCACTTCAATGCTCTTATTTCTGACATTCTCATTCCGAGCCACAAAGCGAGCAGAACAGGTATTTCTATATTTGATCCTTTTACTGCGTTTATTATTATTTTACAAGCGGCGGCATCAGGTATATTCGGAATATACTTTTTGCTTTTGGGTAAAGTGGTTCTCAATACCATTGCTTCGTGATATTCTTTTAAGACAGCTGACAAAAAGCCGTGATTGCATTTTACAGTTTTGGGTGACAGCTTTGCGGCTTGATTATTGATTTCATTTTGAATATCGTCTTGCGTAAGTTTTTTTAGCTTTATAGGTTGAATATCAGCAAAATAATTCCGCTTTAATTTTTTGTAGGTTGCTATAGACGAGGGGGATAAGAAAGGCTTCCTGCTCTCTATATACTTATCCATAGCCTCCCCGACCGTCATATCGCACGGCTTGCGCTTACGCTGCAGGCTATACTCTAATGCCTGATATTCAGCTTCTTTCTTTGATTCGGCTGTGAATGACTTATACACCGCTTTGCCGTTCTCCTTGCCGATATACAACCTAACCCGCCAATTACCGCTTGGGAGCTTTTTTGCCGTTGCCATATTTTTCACTCCTGTTAAGAAGCCCGCCCATTTCGGGCGGGCATACA